>MFZZ01000037.1:0-9908 GCA_001789555.1 Candidatus Roizmanbacteria bacterium RIFCSPHIGHO2_12_FULL_38_13 | reverse complement strand
GGTTTCCCCTTCGAGGTTTTTCCAACTAGATAAGTATTTTAGATAACCCAGCACTGCCCCCATGCGTAGACGATCTGCAATAGATAATTTTGCAAACTGCAGTAACTTTGCAGGTGAATCAAATTGTAGTATCTGTCCATCAATGAGTGACGAAGTATTTGGTCGTCTGAAAATAAACTCATGTCTGACATCTTTGGCAAGGGTCAAAATTGCCTGATCAGTTGTAAATATATGATGATAATGTTTCTCAAGAGCCCATTGCCAATGCTTTTCTTTAAAACCTATAGCAAGACCGCCTGGGAGTTTTTCTTTTTCGAAGAGAACAACCTCGTGTCCTTTTTTTTGAAGACTGTACGCCGCACTCAATCCGGTAAAACCCGCACCAACTATTCCAATTTTCATAAAGATATATTATCATATCTACCCTCCTGCAACCTCTATACAAGAGGTAAGCTCTAAATTCGTACCTATTCACTTCTTTCCGAAATTGCGTCATGCTGAACTCGTTTCAGCATCTACTTGATAATAAGATAGATCCCGAATCAAGTTCGGGATGACGATGTTACTGGAAACAACTGAATAGTTACCTAAATTCACTTGACAACAATTATTTATAGTGTCATATTATTAATAGTATGGCAAATAAAAAAGCTGCTAAAAAACAGCGCTCACAAAAAGATCACGTACTGTATCATGTCGGACAGATGGCTTTCATAGGGGTAATAATACTTATTGTCTGGTTGATTACGACGATTGCTGACGCCCAGGGCATGTAACAAACTCAATAGCTTCTTAACTTTTCGGATTATCTGCTACAATGTAGAACAATTATGGTTGCATCTATACTTATCATAGAAGATGATGAGGGCGTATTAACTTATCTAAAAGAATTCCTATTTGAACATGGCTACAATGTCATGACCGCTACAGCCGGCGCTAAAGGTCTGGCGATTATAAAAAAAACTGCTCCTGATCTAGTGATCCTTGATCTTGGATTACCCGATACTTCGGGTGAAACCCTTTGTCGTCAGATCAGAGAAAAATTTTCTGATATTCAGATCATAATGCTGACGGCAAAAGATACTCCACAAGATATTATTCAAGGCCTGAAACTCGGAGCCGATGATTATTTGACCAAACCATTTGACGCCGAAGTCCTGCTGGCACGTATTCAGGCAAGGCTGCGAAGAAAAACAGGCACCAACGCAAATCTTCAAGTAGGTGATCTGAAGCTTGATACACAAACCATGCAGGTTACTCGTGCCAAAAAGGAACTTCATCTGACAGCCCAAGAATATAAATTACTTGAATATCTCATGCAAAATATGGGTAAGGTTCTAACTCGTGACATGATCTTAAATCGACTATGGCTTTCATCTGTTGATATTGAGACAAGGATTGTTGATGTATATGTAGGTTATTTAAGAAAAAAAATCGATCGAGCTTTTCCTAAAAAACTTATCCGTTCTGTGCGTGGTTTTGGCTATACAATCAAGGAATGATTTAAAACCGGAAAAAAGTGCCAACAACAAAGGCGACAACTGCAGACAATCCTCCAACGATCAGTATTTCTCCGACCGATCTCACAATTGAGTCACGAGTCACTCGCCACCTCAAAAGTCCCAATAATACCAAGGCTAGAGCAGTCGCAATACTTGCATAAATAAATGTCTGCGGATCGTTTTTAAAAAACACATAAGGAACAAGTGGAATAAATCCAAATGCGACAAACGCCAGAAAAGTAGCTACTGCAGTGAGGTAAGGATTTTCCAAAGGATTAGTCATCTCAAGCTCATAGCGCATCATGAAATCGGCCCAGTAATCTCGATTTTTTGAATAAAGATTTACCAGTGTCTCTGCATCGGATTTTGAAAATCCGCGTATCATCAACAACTCTTGTGTTTCAGCTTTTTCAATCTTTGGATTTTCGTTTATTTCCTTGAGTTCCTTGTTTTTTTCCTTATGAAAAAGTTCGCGCTCCGATCTCATCGATAAAAAATTCCCAAGTCCCATCGAAACCCCGTCAGCAAATAAATTGGCAAGTCCAAATAAAAGAACCGTCAAATAAGACAGACTGCCGATGTTGGCGTTGGCTCCGGTAAATCCGGCAACGACCGCAAATGTAGTCACAATACCATCGTTGCCGCCATAAACAATTTCTTTGAGATATGTTGAAAACGGTGATATTTGATGTTCTTCCGCAAGGTGTTTTTCAAGGTCTGCTTTTGAATAATTCATATGTTGTTTTCATTTTAACATCAGGTTGTAGATTTTTTTGACTTACTCTTTTTGATCGATATTTGGTCCAATTTGATCATTTTTTTAAATTTCTCAAGAATAGTTTTTTCAGATTTCACCACCAATCTTTTTGGTTTTTCAATATATGGCAACGAGAAATAAAACGTTGAGCCTTTACCCGCTTTTGAATTTACCCAGATACGACCGTTATGCTGTCTCATAATGGCACGGGAAATGTATAATCCCAGTCCCGATCCCGACACCTTCATTTTCTCGTCTTCCGAACCCCCTCGATAAAAAGGTGTAAAAATCATCTTCATCTGTTGAGCCGTGATGCCCTTACCATAGTCACGTACGCCAACTATGGCCTCGCCGTCCTTACTATGCAAAATCACTTCTACTTGACTATTTACAGGTGAATACTTCAAGGCATTGGTGATGAAATTAGTCAATACCTGTGCGATGCGCAACTTGTCTGCATACACCTTAAGTGAGGTTTTTCCCGTAAAAATTATTTTTTGTTTTTCAGTAAGTTGTATATCGTGAATGGTCGCCCCGATAAGCTCCTCAATCAAAAACTCTGATTGATGCATGTCTAGCCTGCCAAGTTTTAGTTTTGAAAGATCGAGCATACTTGTGATCATGAGACGCATCGTCTTAATTTTATGGTTGAGCTTTGTCATAAAGGTATCAAGCTCGGAGTTTTGTGTGCGTTGCAGCTTACGAGTAATAACCTGTGCATAACCTTCAATACCTGCAATGTAGTTTTTCAGTTCATGACTGATTGATCCAAGTAAAGCCTCTCGTTGACGCTCCATCTCAAGCTGTTCGGAAATGTCACGAATTATAAAAACATATCCGATTATATTTTTATTGATATCGTTGATCGGTGCCACTGTGATATAGACATCAAGATGAACTGCGCCAACTGTAAGCGACACTAATCTATTTGTCTTGACGAGCTTTTTTTGTGATTTTGCCCGCTGTAATGTATTGAGAAATAATTTTTTATCCACTTTTTTTTGAAACATAAAAAGTTCGGTTATGTTTGTAGTCTCAAATGCAATATATTGGCTACGAAATAGTTTTTGCGCAGAATCATTGAAATACTCAATTTTTTGTTTCGAGTTCGTCGAGATTACCGCATCTTGAATACTTGATAAAATTATTTGAAAACGCTCATTAAGGTCATGTTCTGTCTCGCGAGACTTTTTAAGCACCAAAATAAGTATGAGAATAATGCTGCCCTCAAGCATAAAAAGACTCATTTCCTTTATATCCGCCGCTGTTAGTAGAAACAGATTATAAGGTGTAAGAGAAAAGAAACCCATGAGCAGTGCCGTACTCAAAAGGACCAACATACTTGGCAAAAATCCCCATAAAAGTGCGCTGACAACCGGCAAGAGAAATCCTAAAAGAAAAGGAGTATGTGAGATATCGGAGCCGATAAATCTAACTCTGAAATCATAGATCAGAATAAGAAGAAACAAAAACAATAATATCGAAATGAGTCTTTTCATGGTTTTATAATTATAAGGGACTTCCCTTTTCTTACTCAACCTTTATACTTATATCATATACTGACTTTTAATCGTTAAAAATTTTTTAAATCAATTATGTATCAACTACCAAAACTTTCCTATGAATACGACGCTCTTGAACCGCATATAGATGCCAAGACTATGGAGATTCATCATACCAAACATCATCAGACATACATTACCAATCTCAACATAGTTATCGAAAAACACGATGTTCTCAAAAATGGAGATTTGAAAGACACTATGTCAAAACTTGATTCACTCGATATTCCCGACGCCGACAAAACCATGTTTCGCAATAACGGCGGAGGGCATCTGAATCACTCATTTTTCTGGGAGATCATGGGTCCTAAAAAAGCTGTGGATGAACAACTTGTAGAAAAGATTAAATCGAAGTTTGGATCTGTCGACACTTTCAAAGAAGAATTTACACAAGCTGCGATAAAGCGCTTCGGTAGCGGATGGGCGTGGCTTGTTGATAAGGGCGAAGAACTTGAGGTTTATTCGACCGCCAATCAAGATTCTCCACACTTACAAGGACACACACCGCTCATTGGTCTTGACGTCTGGGAACATGCTTATTATCTGCACTACCAAAACAGAAGGCCGGACTATGTCAAGGCATGGTGGAATGTGTTGAAATTAGTCTAAAGCTAAATGTCTACAAGGACTATAAAGCTCTGCAATGATAATTTGTAGCTTTAAAGACTTTTTGCTTTATGGACTTTATAGACTAATGCTATAATACCGTAATGACTTTTCAGGAAAAACTTGACCAAGCTGTAGAAAAAAATAATTCTCTTCTCTGCGTTGGGTTGGATTCGGATATTGAAAAACTCCCGGACAAATTTAAAAAAGAAAAATATCCCCAGTTTACTTTTAATAAATGGATTGTAGATCAAACTGCTGACTTGGTATCTGCATTCAAACCAAACACTGCATTTTACGAAGCTCGGGGAATACGTGGAATCGAAGAGCTTAAACTAACATGCGACTACATACGTACTACCTACACTGATATTCCGATAATTCTTGATGCAAAACGGGGCGATATCGGCAATACAAATAAAGGTTATGTAAAGTTTGCATTTGAATACTTGCAGGCAGATGCGATAACGTTGCAGCCGTATCAAGGAGGAGAGGCACTACAAGTTTTTTTTGACCACAAAAATAAAGGCGTTTTTATTCTCTGCCGTACTTCTAATCCTGGAGCCGGTGAATTTCAAGATTTAAAAGTGAATAATGAGCCTCTCTATCAAGTGGTATCTAAACAAGTTGCAAACGCTTGGAACAATAATGGGAATTGTATGGCAGTAGTAGGTGCCACTTACCCTCAAGAACTTGGAGAGATACGAAAAATAATTGGTGATATGACAATTTTAGTACCTGGAGTGGGCGCGCAAGAAGGAGAGCTCGAAAAAACGTTAAAGTTAGGTTTAAACTCTCAAAAAAAAGGACTTATTATTAACTTATCAAGAGGAATTATTTTTTCAGAAAGTCCAAAGGCGGAAGCGACGAAGTTACGAAATAATATAAATAGATATAGATAATAATAGGTTGATTTTTATTATTTTTTGAGTAAAATAATACTAAAGGTTCTATTTATTATTTAAAATCTTATGCATACAGTTACAATAACAAGCCAAGGACAAGTGACTATACCAAAAGAAATACGTGAAGAGTATGGCATAAAAGGTTCTCACAAAGCGACAATTGAACGTACGAAAGAAGGTATTTTGGTAAAACCAAAAAAAGATTTCTGGTCTCTTGCTGGATCACTTAAGTCCGATATCGTTGCAACAGACGAGGATTTGCGTAAAGCCCGAGAAAGAATGGTTACAGAATGGCCGCGAAAACTTCCATGAAAGAAATAGTCGATACCAATGTTTTTATCCGATATCTGGTTGTAGATAATAAAAAATTTTTCAAACAAGCTTTTAAATGGTTTAAGGAAGCAGAAGCAGGCAAACGGATACTTTTCGTCAAAGCAGTAGTTGTAGCAGAAATTTGTTTTGTCCTTGAATCGGTATATAAAAAAAATCGTAAAGAAATTGCTTCAAAGGTTTCAGGTGTATTAAGTCCCTCGTGGTTGGAAGTTGAAGATAAAGAGATCATCGGATATGCTTGGAAATACTATGAAAAAGGGGGACACTTCGTCGACAGCTATCTTCTTGCCTGGAGTAAGGTACACAACGGAAATATTCTGACTTTTGATAAAAATTTGAGGAAAAAACAGACCAAAATATGAGAAAAACCATAATCGGTGTCATGGGTCCTGGCGCAGGCGCAACAGAAAAAGACAAGAAAAATGCCTATGAACTTGGCAAAGCTATAGCTCAAAAAGGCTGGGTACTTCTATCTGGGGGTAGATATCAAGGTGTCATGGATGCAGTGAGTCACGGAGCTCAAGATGCCGGCGGACTTGTTGTTGGAATACTACCTTCCAAAGACGGAAGTGACGCATCTAAAGCCGTCGATATCAGGATCGTCACTGCAATGGGAGGTGCACGAAATGTGATAAATGTACTTTCAAGTGATGTTGTTGTTACATGCGGAATGGGTGCGGGAACATCATCGGAGGTAGGCCATTCTGTAAAAGTAGGTAAACCGACTATACTTTTGGGAACCGGCAAGAAAGCAGAAGCATTTTTTAAAGAAATTGCACCAGAGCTTGTGTATACTGCAAAGAATGTAAATGAGACCATAGATTTGATTAAGAAATTATTAAAATAGACAAATACATTTAAAAAATGAAAACACAACAAGTTGCACAGGAAGTCGCCGAGATGCTTCTAAAGATAAAAGCAGTAACATTTCGTTTTGATCCACCATATACTTATACAACTGGATTAAAATCCCCTATTTACACTGATATTCGTCGCGTCATTTCTTTTCCCGATGTGAGGCGGAAAGTAGTCAACTATCTTTTTGAACTTATGGCAAACATTATAAATTTTGATGATATTGATTATGTTTCGGGCACAGCAACAGCAGGAATACCCTTAGCTGCATTAATGGCTGAAAAGTTGGATATACCTATGATTTATGTTAGAAAAGCGACTAAAAAACATGGACTTGAAAATCTGATAGAGGGCTACCTAAAAAAAGGAAGTAAAGTTGTTGTGATTGAAGATATCTATTCCACCGGCAGTAGTGCTATACATAACTCCGACTCTATACGTAGAGTAGGAGGTAAAGTAGATTATTCGATGGCCATTATGACCTACGAAATCCCACAAGCGGAAATCAATTTTAAAAAAAACGACATAAAAACATTAACTCTGACAACTGGTAAAATTGTTGCCAAAACCGCTTTTGAAAAAAATATTTTGACTGAAAAGGAAAAAAAGAAGGTTATCGACTGGTTTGATAACCCTTATGAATGGGCGAAAAAACTTTGACTTTGAGTGTATAGTGTGATAAATTAACATAGTTATTGACATATGGAGAACTACCCTTCTAAAGAACGTTTAATTCTTGAACTGTTTGAAGTACGAGCAATAGATTTTGGTAAATTTAAACTTAAGTCAGGCAGCATCAGCCCTTACTACATGGACCTACGACTCCTTGTATCTTTTCCACATTTGTTAGAAACCGTGAGCGATGTTATCTGGGAAAGACTACGCCTTATCACTTTTGATCTACTTGTCGGTATTCCATATGCAGCATTGCCTATTACAACTGCGGTTTCTTTGAGACATAACCGGCCAATCATATTTGTCCGCAAGGAAAAGAAAGATCATGGCAAAGGCAAACTGATTGAAGGAATTTTTCATAAAGGACAACATGTGGTAATAATAGACGATGTAATCACTGACGGTGCAAGTAAACTGGAAATTATTAAACCGCTTGAAGATGTAGGTTTGGTGGTTCACGACATTATTGTCCTTCTGGATCGTGGTCAGGGTGGACCGGAATTGTTAAAAAAAGCAGGTTATAGGTGTCATGCGATCACATCAATGGACGAAATTTTAGAAGTTCTCTATAATAGAAATAAAATAACCAAACAACAATATCAAGAATGCAAAAAATTTATGAAAAAAACGAGAGCTAGTGACGGTATGACAAAATTAAAAACAAGTAAGTCTAAACAACTTGTTGCCTCTGAATAATATGTTAAATATTGATCAAAAAAAAGAACTAATCAGTCAGCTTATTGGTTCAGAAATAATAAAAGTGGTAGAACAAAGCAATACTGGTGATTTGGCTGCTCCCTATCAAATTAATCTTAAGGTTCTTACTTCCTATCCTGACATACTTAAATCCGTAGGTAATTATTTTGGTTCAGCTTTAAAAGGCTATCACTTTGATATGTTAGCTGGACCTTTTACAGATATCCCTTTAGCAACAACAATATCTCTCGCGTTTAACTGGCCCATGATCTTTGTCAGAGAAATCCGCAAAGAACATGGTATGGAACGGTTGGTCGAAGGGAACTTCAAAAGCGGCCAAAAAGTTGTTGTTGTAGACGATGAGATTGATGATATTTCATCAACTCTTCAATTATTGGGCAGACTTGAGGGAAGCGGACTTGAAATAGTTGGCATTTTCGTTTTACTAGATCGTGGATATGGAGCTCTTGAAGCAGTAAAAACAAAAGGATACCATACCAACTCACTTCTGACACTTAATGATATATTTGTAGAATTGGTTAATATGGGACAGATTAAACAAGAAGACATGACAAAGATAAAAGAATACACAGAAGGAAAAAGGAATGAATTTCTGGTCAAATCGAACCTGAATAAAGAAAATTAACAAATTACTTCAAAAGCACCGCCCGGGCAGGCGCACCGTCTGTTCCTATAAACTTCAAAGGAAGAATAACAAGAAAATATTCTCCAGCTTCTACTTTTGACAAATCTACTCCCTCAATAATGGGAATATTTTTTTCAAGAAGATATGTATGCGGTCTATTGTCTTTTGAACCACGTTGTTTTATAGAAAGATAATCAATTGCGACAAGTGCAACCTCTGTGTCAGCCAAATATTTTGAAGCTTCCGGGGAAACAAAAATATAATCATCATAAAATGTTTCAAATCCACGACTTGAGTTTGTAGTTTTTAAAAGAATTCGTTCTCCTTTTTGAATATTATTTTTCTGAAGGGTTTCGACTTTAACTGATCTTTCATCTGAAGTACAGTCGATAACTCGACAATTCCCGATAAATGTTTCAAGTGCGATTTTATCCAGTGGCTTTCCGCGATCGACCACGTGCTTTTGCGAATCTATATGAGTGCCAGTGTGAGAACCTAATGTTATTTTTGATAATACAGATCCCGATGACTGACTTTTTATTTCTTCGATCTCAATAGCGGGATTGCCTGGGTAGACGATAGTACCTTCATGTAATGGGAGTGAAATGTCGATGATTTGTTGATAGTTCATGTCAGACAATTACAAAGTAATATTTACATCGTTTTTGGCAAATTTATGTATCAAAGCACTAAGTAATGTTTGATAAGGAATATTACTTTCCTTAGCCTTTATTTTTACTTTAATCAAGTCTTCATTTTTTATACGTATGTTTATCCGTTTAGAAGACTTATACTGCGTATGTTTCTGAGCAATCTTTTTAAACTGTTCTTTTTCTTTATCACTCATGTAAATTGGACGAAAATCTTCTGGAATAGAAGCTTCTATCTCCTGCTCGTAATGGTCAAGAATTTGGTTTTCGGTTTCTTTATTAATCTTTTTCATTGTTTTAAATAAATTTTAGTAAACCTTCTACTTTTATATATAGTTTTTAAAAACAGTTTCTTATGTTTTTTATCCTTTACATAAGGAACAACATATATGCTATTTTGAAATTTAACAAGTAATAAAAATTGATTTTTATATTTTTCTTTTTTGAAATGAGGAATATTAGCAATTAGATAGCCATCCTCTATAGCATTAATAATATCTTCAAAGCTAATACCTCTGGATTCCTTTAAAAGTTGATTCTTTTCCTCATTATAATCATAGTCAGAATCCATATTGTAAATATTATAGTTTATTACTTTTATTTTGTCTACCTTAAAGATGTACATATTACACCCATATGATAATGTCATAGTTAACCACGTGAAAATGTCATACCCCGATTAAGAGTAAAAGGTACTATTGAGAGTCAACTTTAATAGTTA
>MFZZ01000036.1 GCA_001789555.1 Candidatus Roizmanbacteria bacterium RIFCSPHIGHO2_12_FULL_38_13 | reverse complement strand
GGCTGAAAGTTACCCAATTCCTCCGAATGCAAAATCACAAGGGAGAACGGAAACATATATCGGCAACTGGCTTAAAAAAAGAGGGAATAGAAAAGATTTGATCATCGCTTCCAAAGCCGCAAGCAGATCTGAAACAAATTCATATATTCGCGGAGGAAAAAAAGTTCGACTCGATAGAAAAAATATCCGCTATGCGATTGAGCGATCTTTAAAAAGACTGCAAACAGATTACATTGATCTTTACCAGCTTCACTGGCCGGACCGCGAAACGAATTATTTTGGAGAGCGATCATATAAACATGTTGAAAATGACAAACCAATTCCGATAGAAGAAACACTTGAAGCACTGAAAGAACTCATTGATGAAGGAAAAATTCGCTACATCGGATTATCAAATGAAACCGCCTGGGGAGTAATGGAGTTTTTCAGATTAAGCAGTGAAAAAAATCTGCCACGTATCCAAAGTATTCAAAATCCATATAGTTTACTTATGCGCGAATACGAAACGGCGCTTGCAGAGATAAGTATACGGGAAAAACTTAGCCTCTTAGTTTATTCCCCGCTTGCTCACGGGGTACTTTCCGGCAAATACATTGGTGGTAAAATACCAAAAGGTTCAAGATTTGATTATAGTGGAGGCAGAAACTCCGAGAGATATAATCCTCTACATGCACAGACAGCTATTGAAGCCTATGTCAACGTTGCCAAAAAGCATGGATTCGATCCGGCTCAGATGGCGCTTGCATTTGTTAACTCACGGGAGTTTGTGACCTCCAATATCATTGGCGCGACTTCTATGGAACAGCTGAAATCAGATATAGCCAGTATAGATCTTGAACTTGACGAAGAAGTTCTTGAGGAAATAGAAAACATACAGTTAGAACATCCCAATCCCATTACTTAACCTCCATCGATACATTAGCGGTATTGTTAGTAACACTTTCCTTTTCCTTATTATCTCCACATCTGACATTTTCACCACAGCTTTGACATTTTGTCAGAAGTTTGCCGTAATCACGTTTATTATCAAAGCGACAGTGTGGGCAGTCGAAATGCAGTGAACCATAATTGTCCTCTTCGACGCCAAATTTAGCAACACTGTTTGAAAGCAGTTCTTGAATTGGATTTTTTGGTGCAAGTCTGTCCTTGTATTCGATCTTGAATCCTCCTGATGTGCCGCAGGCGTCATTGTAGAATTAATGGTCCCAAATTCCCATGCTCTGCTTGTGTTTTCATACTTTGTTTGAACATATCATTTTTCTTCAGAATGGCGTTCCAGGAGCTTGCCTGGAGAAAGTATTTGTATAGACAATTATGCACTCTCTGATCGTGTCCTCGTAGAGATTCATGTCCCAGAGAAGATTATTTCTGTACTATTCCAAAGGGCTATGAATATAATCGCGCCAAAAACTTTTTTAATATATATCCTTTTGTCGATTTTTAAATAAAGGGCACATATACCTTATCAACAAGTATAAACTCGACGTCATGCTGAACTAGTTTCAGCATCTTTAAAGCTTTATGAGATCCCGAAACGAGTTCGGGATGACGAGATCTACTTGTTTAGATGACACAAGTGCCAAATAAAGCTGTTGAATCTTGGGTGTTTATACTTTACATTATATCTTAGGATGTTCAATTTTCTAAAAAATGCTGATAATGAAAACTGCTCGAGAGAACTGACTTTATTCAAGGAAGCATTTGACAGTTCAATTACACACATGGTTATTACCGATCCAAACGGATGTATTATTCATGCAAATAAAGCAGCTCAAGATACTACGGGATATTATATTTCAGAAATGCTAGGCAAAACGCCTCAATTATGGAGGGATCAAATAAATGAAGAATTTTATCAAAAACTTTGGTTCACTATTGGCAGGAATAAGAAAGCATTTGTTGGAGAGCTGAAAAATCAGAAGAAAGATGGTACTAAGTACACGGTAATTGCCCGTATTTCCCCTATTTTGACAGAAAGCGGAAATATTATCGGGTTTATATCAACGGAGGAAGATATTTCCAGTCGGGTTTCACTTGAAGCAGAGCTTCACCGCCAAAATACCATTAGTTCTCAGGAGAAACAAAGGGACGAGGCGATACTTTTAAATATTAGTGACGGAGTAGTTGCTTTAGACGAAAACGGTATAGTTAGCCTTGCTAGCGAAGCTGCAATACTAATGTTGCGTTTTCCTCGCGAAGAACTTACTGGTAAATCTTATGTTGAAGTAGTACTGTCGGAAGACGAGTTTGGCAACCGGATTGCTGTAGAAAAACGAGGTATTATTAGAGCTATTACAACTCTAAAAAAAATACATGAAATTGTCGTTTATCATCGTAAAGACGGTACAAAATTTACCGCTGATGTCACCAATACCCCGATAATAACTAACGGCAAACTTTACGGTCATGTCATTGTATTTAGAGATGTTACAACTGAAAAACAGATAGACAGGGCAAAAAGTGAATTTATCTCACTCGCATCTCATCAACTGCGGACACCGCTAACTACAATAAATTGGTATATTGAATTACTCCTTTCAGGGGATGCCGGGATTATTAATGCAGAACAAAAAAAGTTCCTTGAGGAAGCGTACACGGGCAGCCGGCGGATGGCACAACTTATTAATGCACTGCTTAATGTTTCTCGGATAGAATCAGATACTTATATGATTTCACCTGAACCCGTTGATCTTCTCCGCATAGTTCGATCAACACTTGATGAATTAAAAATAAAAATTGACGAAAAAAACTTGCATGTCAACCTTATTAAAGATGTAATTCCTATCATTTCACTTGATCCTAGTTTGATGACTATAATTATGCAAAACTTGCTCACAAACGCGGTCAAATATACACCCGAAAATGGAATGATAAATGTATATTTGAAAATACTAAAACCACAGCAGAAAGCGGACGATGTAAATGTCGAAATTGAAAGCGTGCTTATTCAAATTGCAGATAATGGCATGGGTATTCCCAAGGAGCAGCAAGCGAAAATTTTTACTAAAATGTTTCGTGCCGATAATGTGCGTATACAGGATCCACAAGGAACAGGACTAGGATTGTATATGATAAAAAGACTCATTGAACGAAGCAATGGCAAAATATGGTTTCGATCAGAAGAAAATAAAGGAACAGCATTTTATGTTATACTTCCTGTAAGCGGAATGGAAAAAAAGAGTGGAAGTAAAAAATTGAATTGAATTAAAGAGTTTACAAATTAAATTATTTAATAGTACAATTGATTCATGGACAATAAATGTATACTTGTCGTTGAGGATGAGCAGACTCTACTTGAGGCGATTAAAAAGAAATGTGAGGTTAGCGGTTTTCAAGTAATCACTGCGCGCAGTGTAGATCAAGCCTTGAACTCTTTGTCTTCAAATCAAAAAATCGATGTAATCTGGCTTGATCACTATCTTTTTGGTCAGGAAAACGGTCTGGATCTTGTTGGTAAGCTCAAGTCAGAAGAATCTGCGTGGAAAAATATTCCTATTTATGTTGTTAGTAATACGGCCAATAACGACAAAGTACAGTCCTATTTGCAGCTTGGAGTAGAGAGGTTTTTTGTCAAATCTAATTTTAGATTAGATCAAATTATTGAACAGATATTAAATAACTTGAATAATGGAGAACCAAAATAATCCACAAATCCAGCGGAAGAAAATCCTAATCATTGAAGACGAAAAAGCAATCGCCCGAGCCATCGAGATAAAATTAAATAAGACGGGTTATTTGGCAAAAGCTGTTTTTGACGGTGAAACGGGTCTCAAGGAGCTTGGATTAGGCGGATATGATTTAGTGCTTCTTGATATCATGATGCCAATTATCGATGGCTGGAGTGTGCTCTCAAAAATAAAAGAAAGAAATATTCAAGTTAAAGTGATAATTACTTCTAATCTAAACCAAGATGAGGACGCAAGGCGTGCCAAGGAAATGGGGGCAGTTGGCTTTCTAGTAAAATCAAATGCTTCTTTAACAAATATAATCGATGAAGTCAAAAATTTTCTTTAGCAAAGGAGTCTTCATTTTTGTTACAATGTTTTCATGGCAGCGTATAAAAACGTCGATCTCTTTAGTGCGATAAACGAGCTTCATATAGTAGATGAAAAAATTCTTAAATCTTGCCTTTCAGTAAGTGACAACTGTAATTTGCCACTCGGAGAAATCATTTTAAGCAAAGATCTTTTAAGCGAAGATAACTTGGGAAAAATTATTGGGGATTTAATATCAGTTCCTTATGTCAATCTAACAGAAGTTAATATTCTCTCCGAAGTTTTACATTTAATACCGAAGAAAGTAGCACAAGTGCAGCAGATAATAGCCTTTAAAAACGATGAAAAAGGTCTGCATGTCGCCACTTCCGATCCCTCTAACACACAAATTATTGAATTCCTGTCAAAAAAAACTGGTAAATCTATCATCAAATACTTCAGTTCACAATCACAGATAAATAAGGCTCTAAATCTATATTCTCAAAGTATTACAAAGGCTTTTGATGAGATTATTGCGAAGAACGTGCAAGAGGCAAAAGGGGATAAAAATGCTGAACCTCCGATAATTAAAATTGTGGATACGATTTTAAAATATGCTTATGAAAATAATGCTTCAGATGTTCACGTAGAACCGCTTGAAGAATCTACATTAGTGAGATTTAGACTAGATGGAATTTTACATGATATAGTCAAACTTCCACACGAACTTGATTCTCAGATTGTCACAAGAGTTAAAGTAATGGCAAACTTGCGTACTGACGAACATCAAGAAGCTCAAGATGGTAAAATTAATTTTCAAATTCAAAATGGCAATCAAAATGAGCATCTGGATATTAGAATATCAGTTGCGCCAACAACAAAAGGTGAAAAAATTGTTATGCGTTTGCTTTCGGAACGTACTAGACATTTTTCTCTGTCAGATTTGGGCTTTGTGGATGAGGATTTGAAAAAAGTTGAAGATGCATATCATCTGCCTCACGGTATGATTCTAGCAACAGGGCCGACAGGATCAGGTAAGACTACTACATTATATGCAATTCTTAAACTTATAAACACACGGAAAGTAAATATTATGACTATCGAAGATCCTGTAGAGTATCAAGTAGAAAATGTTAATCAGATCCAGGTAAATATCAAAACTGATCTGACATTTGCTAGAGGATTGCGTTCGATCGTTCGCCAGGATCCAGATGTTATTCTTGTCGGGGAAATTCGTGATGAAGAAACCGCCGATATTTCAGTAAACAGCGCTATGACAGGTCATTTAGTATTGTCCTCATTACATACAAATGACGCAGTCACTACTTTTCCAAGGCTTATCGACATGGGGGTGGAGCCTTATCTAATTGCAACTACAGTTAACGTAGTAATTGCCCAACGACTTGTCCGCAAAATCTGTAACAAGTGCCGCGTAACGATAGATGTACCTTATGATAAGTTGGATAAACAGATTCAAAAATATTTCGGTAAATCGTCAAAGCAACTTTTGTATCACGGGAAAGGCTGTGATATCTGCCACAAGACAGGATATGTCGGTAGAATCGGCATTTATGAAATACTTCTAATGAATGAAGAACTTAGTCAGGCAATTGTAGATAAAAAAAATTCTTATGATTTAAGAAAAATTTCAATAAAGTCGGGAATGAGAACTATGCTTGAAGACGGCATCGAGAAAGTAAAACAGGGCATAACAACTATTGAAGAAATATTAAGAGTTACAAAAGAATAAATGAATTTATCCAATTTTTTTTCTATAAAACCAAAGCCGGTCGAGATTCTATTTTTTACACGTCATCTTGCAACCATGATTAAAGCAGGTATTACTATTGATGACGCACTTGAGACCCTTGCAGAGCAGACAAAATCTTCTGCATTTAAGAAAATTATTGAGTCAGTTTTGGCTGATGTCAAAAATGGACAAACTCTTTCAAAAGCGCTTAATAAGCATCCTAAAGCTTTTGATCAGTTTTATGTAAGTCTTATTCAAGTAAGCGAAGAATCGGGCTCGCTTGATGACAACCTAGAGTTTATCGCCAAACAGCTTGCCAAAAACTATAATCTAATAAAGAAGATTAAAGCAGCGATGCTTTATCCAATGATAATTTTTTCAGTAATGACTATTATGGGTGGGTTTGTATCTTTTTTTATATTACCACTACTGGTTAGTTTTTTTGAGGCATTTGGAGATAATCTCCCTTTATCAACGCAAATACTTTTATTTATAGCAAATACTTTTAAAAATCATGGATTAATCATTGCTATCACCTCGGTATCACTGTTTACTTTATTTCAATATATTATCAGATTAAATAAAGTAAAACCTTATTGGCATAAATTTCTCCTTAAACTCCCAATTATTGGAAAATTTATTATCAATACACAAGTTGCACAGTTTTCCAGAAACTTTGGGATTCTCATAAAAAGCGGGCTTCCAATAGCAAAGAGCCTTGATGTAACAAGTCAGACATTGAATAATATAACCTTTAGAAATCATGTTAATCGTCTAAGTAGTTCTTTAAGTCGTGGCAAAAATATTGCTGATACCATGGAAAATGGTCAGTATAAGGAATTCCCTACATTGGTTTCAAAAATGATCGCTATTGGAGAAAAGACAGGCAAACTTGACGAATCTTTATTGTATCTTGGAGAATTTTATGAGGACGAGATCGATGATTTCAGCAAAAATTTAACAACATTGCTTGAGCCAGTTCTTCTTGTAATTATTGGAATTGCTGTCGGATTTGTGGCGCTTGCAATTATTACTCCAATATATGAACTCACCAGTTCTTTTTCAAAATAAAACACAGACAGGATTTACGTTAATTGAAGTTCTAATTGTAATTGCGATAACTGCGCTTTTAGCCTTAGTCACTTCTCCTTTTATGTCACGATTTGTTTTGCAGACTCAATATAATACAACGACAGATAATATTTTAAGCTCTATTCGAAAAGCGCAAGCATACGCTATGGATGGAAAGAATGGGGCAGTTTGGGGCGTGTGCCGTGCAAGTGACAATATTAGATTATATCAGGGATCGTGCTCTACACCTGTTACTTCAGAAGATTTCTCTATCCCATCAAGCGTTACTGTTACTGATCTCAATGACATAACATTCAATCAGCGAGGAGAGCCCTCTTCTATGTTGTCAATAAGTATAAGCACGTCTATCATAAGCAGTTCCATACAGTTAAATATTAGTGGGGGCACGAATTATTAACATGAAAAACCGTGATGGTTTTGGCATTATAGAGTTTATTGTCGCAATGGGAATTTTCCTGATTATCGGAGCTTCTGGTGCGACAAATATTATAAGTAGTTTTTCCTCCAATCGGCTTGCTGACGAGGAAACTCAAGCATCGCTGTATGCCCAGGAGGGTATAGAGGCAGTAAAATCTATAAAAAATCAGGGGTGGCAGAGTCCGTTTCTTGACACAGACTGTAGTATTTCATGCGGAGTCGGTATCATAGGCGCAAGTTGGACATGGATGGGTACTGAAAATATTTTTGGAAAATTTACTCGAACTATCGAGGTTTCCGATGTTTTTCGGGATAGCGCCAATAATATCGTATCAAGCGGAGGCAGCAAAGACCCTTCTACAAAAAAAATCACATCAACAGTGGTTTGGAACTTTTCTCCATCAAGGCAAAATAATATAAGTCTTTCCACTTACCTTACCAATTTTAGAAAACCGATCGGTGGGATAATAGTATACGGAGACGGAACAAATGTTCCCAAATATCGATCATATCATGACAGTCCAAATCCTACATTCGAAGCTGAACAACCTACAATATCATCTTCTACAGGTCTAACATTTATTGTTAGAACATCTCCTTTACGGACAGAAGCTTTAGCGGGATTTGTAACTTCGGCTGGGGTCTTACAGATATCATGTTTTAATGGCGAGGCATGGTCAAACGAATGGTCGGTTTCTGTAGGAGGAAATGGTTCTACAAGAAGATTTGATATTGCTTATGAAACAAATTCCGGTGATGCGGTAGTGCTTTATAGCACAAATACACCTACAAATAATGAAATGGCATATCGAATCAAGCCGCAAACAGTCGGTTGTGGAAGCGGTTCTTGGTCTTCTGTAATTTCGTTAAGTTCTGCAAGAACTGCGGGAGTGGTGCAATGGGTTAAGCTTGCCTGGGACAGACGCAGTGCTTCGGATCTAATCGCAGCAATCTGGGCAGACTCGAACTCCGACCTATCAGCCTCAATTTGGAATGGAAACGCTTGGGTGAATGAGCCGACTAATACAACGGAAACATCGCTTGACGTAGTAGCAGTCGCCCAGGATGTGGAGGATTTTGATGTAGAATTCGAATCCCTTTCAGGTGATACTATGGTGGTTTGGGCAAATTCAGCAGGAAAGAATGGCACAAACGGGGTCAGATACCGTACTTGTAATGGTGGTATAGCCACATGTACTTGGTCTGCCGTGACTACTCCGCCCACATTTAAAGATGATGCAACCAGTCTTGATCTTTCCGCAAATCCAAATACGGATGAAATGATTTTTGCTTCCATAGGACTGGCAGGCAGCGATTTGCAGATAGGATATTGGAGCGGCAATGTGTGGACTAATAATGCAAATGTCGATACCACTGCAGAAACTCCTGTTGCTGGGTCAAAGATCGTTACTTCAGGCTGGTTAACAAATGGTTCAGCTACGCGAAGCGTCGTTGTCTACCAAGATCTAAGAGCTAGAGATATAACTTGGTATGTATGTAACTTAAGCTCGTGTACTAAGCAAAAAGACTTCAATGTAACGCCCGACTTTGCAAATCCGCAGCTTTATTACAGCATAGAAATAGACCCATTTAAAAAGGATAATTTAGTTTTCACTGTGTCCGATAGTAGTAACAATCTTTATAGTAAAAATTTAATGATGACAGCTGCACCAAGTTTTACTTGGACTGATGCAGATGGAGCCGTATCCTTGCAGACAACTTTGCCTCAAGGAATAAATGGTCCTTTTTCTTATGCATTTTGGCGTAACTAATTATGAAAGTAAAACAATTTCAATCTGGTATGACATTAATAGAGCTAATTTTGTATGTCGCTCTCATATCAATTTTTATAAGCGGAATGGTCGTGTTTGCTTGGGATTTTATCTACAGCGCTGCAAAAACCAAAGTACACAGAGAAGTCAACCAAAATTTACGACTTGCAAGCAAACGTATAATCTATGAGATCCGAAATGCATCGCAAGTACAATCAATATCCTCAAGTGATATTTGTCTAGGCTCGGCAACTTCGGAGCGCAATCCAACACGAATCTATTCATCAAACGGTAATTTACATATAGCATGGGGAGGCGGATCGATAAACTGTACGGGAATGACAAACGATGAGGTACTAACCAGCAATAAAATCACGGTTCCAAGTTTGACATTTTCTGATCATTCAAGCGGTTCAAACTCTTCAAATATACAATTTTCCTTAACAGTTACTTCATTCGGCGCAAGAAAGGAATGGCAAAAAAGTCAGACCTACACCGGGACTGCCGAAGTAAGAACTAAATAGTATGAAAAATCAAGGATATATAGCGATTTCATCAGTTTTGGTAATAAGTGCGGTACTACTAATTGTTGGAACTTCGGTTACCTTACTTACTATTAATGATTTACAGACATCACAGTCAAATATTAAAAGTGAGACTGCATTGCATCTTGTTGAAGGTTGTGTCGAGGATGCTCTACTTCGTTTGAATAAATTTAATAACATACCGGCAACTATTAATATTCCTGAAGGAACCTGTTCTGCTACAATTAATTCTCAAGGAGGGACAACAACGACTTTTACAATATCAGCAACCATAGACTCATTTACTAAGAGTGTACAGGTTACTGCTGACCGCTATTCAAACATAACAATTACTAATTGGATTCAGCAGTGAACAACAAAATATGTTCGGAAATACAAAATCAATAATTTATATCTCACATACTGCGATCCAAGCTACGACTGTACACATAGGATCATCTTTACAGAAGTACGATAAATTTAGCGCAACTTGGACAGGCGAGAACCTAGAAGCAGTCCTAAGAACTGTTTTAGTCAAAATTAAAAGCAATAAGATTTCACTTTTACTTGATGATAACCTTTCCTACGTATTGACTTTATCTTTTCCCGCAAATACCGAAATAATTAAAATCCGCAAGGAAATTTTCGATAAAATTCAGTCGGTCATCCCAGAAGACCTCGGCGATTCTGATTGGGACTATAAAATAGTAGCGGAAAAAAGGAATAAAAAAACTGTTTTAGTGTTTGCTCCTGTTAAGGAAAAATTTGCATTTATTTCAAAAACTTTACAAAAACTTAAATTTGAAGTTGAGGCGATTGAGCCTATTTCTGTAGCAAAAATGCGTCATTCTGATCCAATAATCGGACTTGCTTTAAAGAAAGATTTGAAAGGCAAAGATGAGGAAATATTAAATTTTGCTCTTAATACACCAAAAATTAGTGAAATATCAAAGGAAAATAATGACCAAGGATCTAATTTAATACCAAAACAGGAACAAAGAAAAAAAATATTTCTCAAGTATTTGTTAATAGGGCTATTTATCGCTATACTTTTTATTCTGGGGCTGCTTTATTGGCAATCAGCTCGGCTGTCAAGACCTTCTAATCAATCTAATTTAAAATCTGCAACACCATTTTTAAAAAAAACTGTTTTTACTATTACACCGCAATTAGAGAAAAAAATTGACTTATCGGATTTGAAGATTAATGTGCTTAATGGATCAGGAAATGCAGGGGAAGCAGCGAATGTCGCCGAAATACTTGAGGAGGACGGTTTTAAAAATATCGAAACGGGAAATGCGACAAATTCTGCTTTTATTGATACAGTTTTGCAGGTCAAACGAAGCAAAAATAATGATGAACTAGTAAACAGAATTTCAAACTTATTGAATGAGTACTCTGTAACTTGGCAAAACCCGTTGACAGCGAGCAATGAATATGATCTACTAATAATAGTAGGAAAAAAATTATAATTTAACTTTTCTACTTAATTATGAATAATTACAAAAAAGGTTTCACACTTATTGAACTTCTTGTGGTGATAGCAATTTTAGCAATTTTATCCACGGTTGTATTTGTCGCACTTGATCCTGTTAAAAGATTTAGAGATACACGTAATTCCCGCAGAGTTCAGGACGTCAATTCAATCCTGACTGCTGTGCATCAATATATAGTAGATAATGCAGGATCTTTACCGACTGGTGTGACTACCGGACAAGCTGCAACCGAAATTGGAACGTGTGGAACTTGTGATGATCTGGGAAGTCCTCTTGGTCCTCTTAGTACCTATTTAAAAACTATTCCTCAAGATCCTCTCAATGGTACTGCGGCGAATACTGGTTACACAATTGCTGCAGATAGTAATAATTTGATCACAATAGGAGCAACAAATCCTGAAGGAGGCATAACCATCGAAGTCACAAGATAAAATTAGTTAGTTTGCTTGTTTATTTGCCTCTTGTGGGGGAGATGTTTAATTAGTCGGTTCGTTTGTCGAAGCTGTAGTCATATTTTTCGTAACACTCGTTTTTTCTTTACTATCTCCACAAGTGACATCTTCTCCGCAGCTTTTACATTTTGTCAGAAGTTTGCCGTAATCACGTTTATTATCAAAGCGACAGTGTGGGCAGTCGAAATGCAGTGAACCATAATTGTCCTCCTCGACACCAAATTTGGCGACACTGTTTGAAAGCAGTTCTTGTATTGGATTTTTTGGTGCAAGCCCGTCCTTGTATTCGATCTTGAATCCTCCTGACGTGCCACAGGCGGCAGCAACCATATCGATTTGTTGTCTCCCAAGCCAATCGATTTCTTCATGTAAATTGCCGTAAAATTGGGGTATTTGTAATTGGGTATTTTGCATTTGCTGATCTTTAGATATCTTTGTGTTTTCCAAAATTGTCTTCATTAAATCGTTTTTCTTAAGTACTGCATTCCAAGATATTGCAAGCGATGATGGATGAAATTCTTCGGCACATAAGTTGTTTATGTAATATAAAACGACGGGGATAAGCTGTTGCCAAAGCTGCTGAAAATCGGCTTCGCCCATAGCTCCTTCACGATGACCAAAAATTTGTTCAAAGAGTTCATCAGTACTTCTGGCATCAACACTCGGATTTTTATAAATTGGATTTCTCAAATACCAGGCATCGATAGGTCCTTCTAAATTATCAAAATAACCGTTTTGTAATTGAGCTGCATTATTTTCATAATCTCCATATGTTAATTTGGAAGCATTACGCGTCATTGTAATATATCGTTTTCCAGTCACTGGATCGTCATGAGCTTCATAAATGTCAACGAAGTTGTCATTGTAGTTTGTGTCTGCTACTATTCCAGGACATGAAATCGCTATGAACTTTGCACCGGCCGGAGTATCTGGATGCTTAAGTACATTGCAGACTTGTAACCAACCTTCATATTCTGCATATTCTCGTTCAAGCTCTTTTGATCCTATCGATTTTCTGTAGGCTAAACCTCTTTCAAGAATATGTGAAAATGGTTCATCGGGGAAAAGTTCATTACGCATTTCTCCATGCTCATCGATGAGATAATTCACGGAGCTTTTTGCGGCATGATTTCTTTCACGAAGTGCAGTTTGTATTTGCCAAAGCTCATAGTTTCTGAAATTTTGTCTTCTGTTATCAGACGTCAGACGTTCGAAGTTGGCTCTTGCAAGAACCGGATTGTAGTTCAATCTTACTGCCTTTTCAATCCCCAGCTCTTTATTAAATTTGAGTTGAAGCACTCCAACGTCTGCCAGATCTTGGGAAAATTTATCGTACGATTTGTTTGAAAATTGTGTCGCTACTGCAACGGTAGACTCTATGCTCATAGGTTTTTCCTATCGAGCATGGGGTAGATTAAACTAAGTAAAAACGTGTGTTATCTTTCCTTTGCTCGAAGGTACATGCAAGTATCAAGTAGTCTGACTATAACAGTTGCGGCACAGCCGTGGATTTTCACCACGATTCCCTTGAAACTTGTCAATATATAAAAGTACAAAACTGACTAGCTCCAATTTAAACAATAAAACATTTTTTGTCAACTCAAGATGTAGATCTTATCCTTGAGCTTCTAGTGTAAATAGTTTGTCGTGATACTCCCAAAATTTTCCCTGTTCTGCCGCACACATCGACGCTTCGGCTGCAGCTTGAGCATGAGGGTGAATACTAGTTAGAGGAAAATGTTTATAAACGATTTTTACATCGTTTGGATACTCTTTTTGTATCTGTTTGACCGTTGGGAAAGCTCTTATGCAAAAAGGACATTCAAAATCGGAAAACTCAACAATTGTTACTTTTGCATCAGCTTTCCCACGTACCGGAGAATTTCCGACATCTACTGCCACAGCTTCGGGTTTAAAACCCTGATTTTCTGGATCGCTGCAGTATTGTTGCATTTCCTCCGAATAATCGGTACAGACATTTGTCGCAGTTCCCGCAATTTCTTTATCGATAATCTCTTTGAATGCTTCAAACGGGAACGCTCCGGCTAGAAATCGGCCATTTATGAAAAACCCGGGCGTACCCTGGACTCCAAGTTTCGCACCTTGTGAAGTGTCGGCGGTGACAATCTGTTTTTGCTCGCCGCTTGTCAGACACTGTTCAAATTTTTTCTTGTCGAGTTTCAGTTCTTCGGCATAAGAAATAAGTTTTTCCTGTGAAAGAGGGGACTCTGCCTGTTGTTGCGCTCCCGCAGTCACACCGGTTTTTTCGATCGTTTTTACTTTGTAAAATGTATAGGCCTGGAAAAGAAAGAGAGCTATGATAAGGACGGCGATAAGATTGAATTGTTGACCCAAGCGAGTAATTAGTGCTTCAACTGTAGGTTTTTCTTTAGGATTAGCCATGTTCGTAGTTTTTGACATGTGTCTAAATGTAAACTATTGGAGTGTAATTGTCAAACTTAGTTGAGATTAGGCGACAGCGAATAGCGGATAGGGAATAGTTATTTTACTATCAAACCATTATTATAAGATTTATCTAGAGTGACAAGTAATGGCTTGCCTTCCTCATCTACCGCAAGCATCATGCCTTGCGAATAGCTGTCCATCATTTTCTTTGGTTCAAGATTTGCCAAAAATAACATTTTTGTACCTTTCAGTTTATCGGCAGAATACCATTTTTTAATACCGGCAAAGATTGTTTTTGTGCCATAATCTTCACCCAAGTCAACGGTAAGCTCAATAAGTTTTTCCGATTCTTCGACTTCTTTAGCATCTATAACCTCACCCACACGGATGTCAAGTTTGGCAAAATCGTCAAATTTTATAAGGTCTTTTTTCATACTTAAATTGCATATATCCGGTACAAATTACTGCCGATTTTTTTAAATTTATCAATTTTTAGTTTGCTGATCTCTTTAGTATTTTTCACATGCGGGCCGCCGCAAAATTCTTTAGAATAAGCATCTTTTATATTCTTTTCCGTTTCACCGATGTAGTATACCTTAACTTGCTCTCCATATTTTTCTTTAAAAAATGACCTTGCTCCGACTTTGTCTGCTTTCGACTTTGGCATGATTTTAAAATTTACAGGCAAAGCTTTATTGATTTTTTCGTTAATAATCTTTTCAACTTTTTTAATTTCCTCATCTGTTGGTGTGAAAGAATTTGAGAAATCAAATCTCAACCTTTCTCCAGTTATATTTGATCCAGCCTGTTTCACATCATTACCAAGAACATCAAACAAAGCCTGATGAAGCAGGTGAGTTGCAGTGTGATATTTGATTACCTGCTCACTATGATCGGCGAGGCCGCCTTTGAATTTTCCGGCAGATGATGATCGTGATAATTCTTTGTGTTTATTAAATTCTTCATAAAAAGCTTTTCTGTCGATTTTGTGACCGCGTTCCTTTAAAATTTCCTCTGTTAGTTCAAGTGGAAATCCATATGTTTGATATAAATCGAAAGCAGCCTTAGCATCAACACTTTGCATTTTCTCGATCAATTTCATGCCAGTACTGATACTTTTTTCAAATTTTTTCATCTCCTCATCAACCACGACAGTAACTTTGGATTCATCATTTGAAATATCAAAGTAAATACCCCCATATGTACTCAAAACAGATCTAGCAATTACCGATACGTCTTCTGATTTAAAATCTTTTTTAAGTGAACGTAGCTTAAGTAATGCTCTTCTTAACAAACGACGAAGGACATATCCGTGTTCTTTATTTGAGGGAAATACACCATTTTTGATGATAAATACTGCGGTTTTGATGTGATCGGCAATAATTCGAATAGAAGACTGATTTTTGGGATCGGAATAACTGGCAGTTGTAACTAATTCTATTCTTCGGACAATATCATTAAAAACATCTGTTTTAAAAATATCAGGATCATTTTGGGCTGCGGCTAAAAATCTTTCCAGTCCGCCGCCAAAGTCGACATTTTTTTTAGGCAGTTCTTCGAAGGTACTGTCCGGTAACTTCTTATACTCCATAAAAACACTGTTTCCAATTTCAAGAAATCTTCCGCAATTACAATTTGGATGACAATCTTTTCCATATCGCGGGTCGTGAGGTACGTCAAACTGATAGAAAACTTCGCTGTCCGGACCGCCGGGCTCTCCTGGAGGCATATTTTCCGGTACTCCAGCTCTCGACCACCAGTTTTTAGTCGCGTCATATAAAAATATTCTTTCACCGATTTTGGCTTCTATTCCAACACCTTTAAATATTTCCTGCCAAACTTCGATACTTTCCTTGTCCTGTGGAATATGGTCATTGCCTTCAAATGCCGTCACGTAGAGCCTTTTTGGTTCAAGTCCCAGACCTCCATCTTTATCTGTTAAAAATGTGAAAAAATAGTTTAGTTGCTCTTTTTTAAAATAATCTCCTAGAGACCAGTTGCCCATCATCTCAAAAAAAGTATCATGACGGTTGTCTCCGACTTCTTCGATGTCCTGCACCCGTATGCAGTGCTGTACATTAAAAAGTTTTGTTCCCAGTGGATGAGGTTCGCCTAATAAATTGGGTACAAATTGCTGCATGCCCGATCCGGTAAAAAGTGTTGTTGGGTCATTTTGCGGCACGAGTTGGGTTGGCGGCACTTCCTTGTGTCCACGCTTTTCCCAAAATGATTTGAATTTTTTTCGTAACTCTTCATGAGTAAGCGACATAATGGTACAATTATACAATAGATCAAGTTTTTAAAATAAATTTATCAATGCCAATGCGAATTACGAAATACACTAGGATCCTGTCAGAAATTCACTCCCGCCAGTGCTCCTGGCATACCGTGCGCGCGTGTCGGGATCCCTTTCTTTCTGCCACCCTAATAGGTATATTTAACATTTCGTAATTCGCATAAAACAAATGAAACTAACAACAAACAATAGAGAAAATATTAAATTTTTTCTCAAGAACCTTTATATTCCGCCTGCAAATTCTCATAAAGGCCAAAATGGGAAGGTGCTCATAGTAGGTGGGTCAAAACTATTTCACTCCGCCTCTTTGTGGGCCGCCGAAACAGCATCGCATTTTGTCGATATGGTGCACTATTCATCGACTGCAGAAAATTCACAGATCTTTCTGGCGCTTAAAACGATGTTTCGAAACGGTATTGTTGTGCCACAAAATCAGATTCCAAATTATGTTCGCGAGGATGATGCGATACTGATTGGGCCGGGAATGGTACGGAAAGAAACTCATAGCTTGAAACTTGTAACTCGTAACTTCTCTGAAATATTGACATTGAATGATGAGGCGGAGTTTACACGCGAGTTAACGCATTATTTGCTTTACAATTTTCCCGAGAAAAGATTTGTACTTGATGCGGGAGCATTGCAGATGATGGATCCGGAATTTTTAAAAAATCGTAAAAC
This sequence comes from Candidatus Roizmanbacteria bacterium RIFCSPHIGHO2_12_FULL_38_13, assembly GCA_001789555.1. GTDB lineage: Bacteria > Patescibacteriota > Microgenomatia > UBA1406 > GWC2-37-13 > CAYNLS01. The sequence continues at coordinate 1,963 of MFZZ01000036.1, read as the reverse complement.
ACCGGTCATTATTACACCACATCAGGGCGAGTTTGAAAGAATGTTTAAGACAAGTATTACTAAACTACCGGTTGAAGAGAAACAAAATAAGGTTAAAAAATTTGCAAAAGAATACTCGTGTGTTATTTTGATGAAAGCCGTCGTGGACATAATTTCCGACGGTGAAAAAATTTATGTCATCGAAGGCGGCAATCAGGGTCTGACAAAAGGCGGGACAGGCGACATTCTTGCAGGATTGACTACAGCTTTTTATGCGAAAAACGATCCTTTGACATCATGTATTCTTGCTTCATTTGTGGAGAAACTCGCATCCGAAGCTCTCGAAAAAAAGATGGGGTATTGGTATAACAATCACGATCTTATCGCACAAATACCTGCTAGCATCAAAAACTTGACTGATAAGATATAATAAGACTTGTATGACAAAGGAAACTGTTATCGCAATCGTACTTGGAATTATACTTGGAGCGGGTATTGGTGCCTATGTACTCTTTCGCACGGGAAACGGAGAAGAAACTAAGGTTATTCCTGTCGCAAATGATGATGAAGGAAAAAAAGTTGTCAAAACAGTTGTTCCAATTGATCAGCAACTACTCGAAATTACGTCTCCAAAGGATAAAATTGTGAGTACAAAAAATACGATAAAAATAACGGGGAAAGCACAAAAGAATAGTCTGATAGTTGTGCAGTCGCCAGTTGATACAGAGGTATTTAAAACTGATGCGGAAACTTTTTCAACGAACTTTCCTTTGTCCCGAGGAGAAAATGTGATAAGTATTAGCGTCTATTCTGATTCGAGTACCCCACAAGAAGTCATATTAACAATTTATTTTGTCGAAACATAATGAAAAAAATTTTCGGTTTTGTCATTGTAGTTTTTTTTATTTTCATAGCCTATCCCGTGTGGTCTCAAACCACCAGTCCAACCGATGTCCCTGAACCAACTGTCACGAAGCCGGAACCGACTGAAGACCTTGATGACGAGGTGGATAAGCTGAAGGAAAAAGTCGCGGAAAAAGTATCCGAGCTTAGCAAGAACGAAGACCGGGTCACGTCTGGAGTTGTCAGCAAAGTTGCGGATAGCAGTCTGACTTTGGGAAAAAATGAGATCGAGATCTCGATAGATGACACGCTGACAACATATTATGAGGTGCAAGGATCGGCTATACGAGAGATAAAACAAGATGATATTGCCAAAAACGATTACATCTTTGTTATTGGACCTGAAATAAACGGGGTCATCACTGCAAATGCAGTTTATAAGGATCAAAAATATATGGTTATTTCCGGAAAAATCACCAAAGTTAATCAATCAGATTTCAGCATTGAAATTGTGAGTCTTGACAAAACGGCTTATACTCTTGATATTCAGACCCAAACAACGCAAAGGATGTTGAATATCAAGTCACTTGCGATTGAAGCTATCGGTTTTTCAAAGCTGAAAGAAGGAGACGCTATTCATGTAGTTGTCAAAAACGATCCTGAAAAACCGGAAGCAACCAGATTTGATGCGGAGAGGCTTCTTATAGTACCGAATGAATATTTTATACAATAAAGTTTTTATCGTAAGTTACTAGTTCAATGAATTATATGTTCTCTTTTATTAAAAAATACCTTGATTACAATGAGCGACAGCTTGCTGCCACAAGCGGGACGATCGCGAAGATAAATAATCTGGAAAATGAAGCCCACAAGCTCAAAGACCGCGATTTTCCCAAGGAAACAGAAAAACTTAAAGACTTGATCTTATCCGGAAAAAAAATCCTGGACGATATTTTGCCATGGAGCTATGCACTTGTTCGTGAAGCCGCGAGAAGATCTTTGAACCAGCGTCATTACGATGTTCAGATGATTGCCGCAATAGGTTTGCATCATGGTAAAATCGTCGAACAGAAAACCGGTGAAGGCAAAACTCTTACCGCAACTGCAGCACTATATTTAAACGCACTTGAAGGAAAAGGCG
>MFZZ01000035.1:17089-18279 GCA_001789555.1 Candidatus Roizmanbacteria bacterium RIFCSPHIGHO2_12_FULL_38_13 | reverse complement strand
TGCGCAAACAGCTGCGTGATCCTTAGTTCGGAATATGGTCTCAACAAAGAAAAATAGGTAACCGAATTTGTTAAATTCTCTTCAACATAGCTGCAAAACAGTTTTTCAAACTCCGAAGACTTGCTCCACTGATGATTTATCATCGATCCCAAATACTCGACGTTGCCATAATCGGCGCTTTTCTCATTGCCGACGATCACATATTTATAATCGTAAAGAACGGCGGCCAGAACTCCGATCGCGGCATTTATGGCCGAAATCGGGACATGGCCGTTATAAACATCACTTTGTTTATTTAGAGTAATAAGCCTCTGATCGATCTGTCGTTTAATAGTCAAAGTATCAGGAGCAATCATCGCGGCAAAAGTTTGTAATAATTCATTTCCGCACTGGGCATCTATCACCAGTCCGCAAAACGGATAATGATTTTTTTTGAGAATTTTTGCAGCCACTATCGAGTCTTTACCGCCACCGATCCCTACAAGAGCGCGATCTGTCACTTGTAAATCAGTGTCAATCGTTTGATCAGTGAAATCTTCATCAAATGGAAACTGAATAAGACCACGGTAATCAATTTTATTTTTATAAAAAAATTCACCCAGCCCTTTTGTATAAAGCTCATTCCAAAACTTCGCCTGCTTTTTTGAAAGTGAACCAGACTTAATTAGAATTTTTCTGGGACAAAAAGTTTTCCAATAACTTATCCCAAGGACCAAATGTAGGCTGAATAATATCCTATCAAGTAAACGCTTATCAGCATTTTGCTTTAGAAAAGGCAGGATGATTTTTTCGGTAAATTTATAGGTTTTGTCGCCCTCAATTTCGTAATTAAAACTATATTCCAACTTATCTGAATTGTAGGAAAAGGACGAAAATATAAACTGCAAGTCTTGCATAATCTATATTATAGAAGATAGAAACCGATTATGGCCTATTTATATTGGCTTCATGCTTTTCTTCATCGGCTTCTTTGGGTTTGATCTTGGTGTCGTAACAGTAACCATGTATCTCGGTTCCACTTAAAAAATACTCAACCCGCGATCCGTAGCATGGTTTGGCAATGATATTTTCCGGTTGTTGAAAGGTTAAACCTTGCGCCTTGTTCTCAAGTAAATACTGCATAACTCTATGCCAGATCGGCGCGGCGCCGGTCACTCCTGATGTAAGGTGCGGATTCATGGGAGTGTTGT
>MFZZ01000035.1:0-16954 GCA_001789555.1 Candidatus Roizmanbacteria bacterium RIFCSPHIGHO2_12_FULL_38_13 | reverse complement strand
ATGCCTGCTGTCTGGCAATGTTGTCCGAAAGAATATCAGTGATTATAAAAGCGATCCCCGAATCTAGCACTCTTAGTTTCTGATCCGTCAGTTGCTCCACTACTCTTTCTTTACTATCGACAATTTTTTTGACAGGATTTGGCTCGACACGATATCCGCCGGTCGCAAAAACACCATAAACTTGAGCAAGATCAATCAGAGTCACCTCGCCACCACCCAGCCCTAGTGATAGACCAAAACGCGAAGAATCTGTCCAAGTGTCGATGCCCATTTGCTTGGCAAAATCAACAAACTGTTGTACGCCCAACTGGTTTAGTACTTTGACCGCCGGAATATTGTACGAATTTGACAGGGCGTATCTCAAAGTCACCTTGCCGTGAAACCTGCCATCATAATTAACGGGTCTATAAGGTTCGTTACCCTGTGTCTGAAATATAATCGGCGCATCTTCGATAGGACTTGCGGCTGTAAAACCTCGCTCCAGAGCCAGTGCATAAAGCATCGGTTTTAGCGCCGAACCTGGCTGTCTCTCTGCCGTTGTAACATTGTATGCCCCATACTTATCTAGAAAATAATCAACAGATCCGACCATTGCCAAGATCTCTCCTGTTTGCGGACTTAGAACAATGATACCTCCGTTGGTTACGTTTAAATTTTGGATTTTATCTAGCTCTTCCCGAAGAATAGTTTCGGCTGTTTCCTGTATTTCAAGGTCTATCGTTGTTGTGACACGAAAACCCGACTCCTCGACTTTTCTAGTCCCAAACTCTTTTTCAAGGTAATTTTTTGTAAAAAAAACAAAGTGCGGTGCGTGAATAGTGGTTTTTTGAGGCTGAATATTTACTTCCATAGCAAGTGTTTGATTCAAAACGTCTTTTGGGATATAGCCGAGATTGTACATGCCCCTTAATACTTCATTACGACGTGACAACGTCAATTTTGGATTGACAAAAGGAGAATAAACTGACGGAGCTCTTGGCAGTCCGGCAAGAAGCGCGGCTTCATTAAGATTTAGAAACTTGGCGCTTTTACTATAATAAATTTCAGCAGCCTCTTCTATTCCATAGGCAGATCCGCCATAGGGAACTTGGTTCAGATACATCTCCATTATTTTTTGTTTCGAATAAATTTGTTCTGTCCAGACGGCAAGAAAGATTTCTTTAAATTTTCTTTCGATGGTACGCTCTGGCGAAAGCAGTGCGCTCTTTACAAGCTGTTGAGTGATGGTTGACCCTCCCTGAAGTTCGTTTGTAGTGATCGTCTCTTTAAACGCTCTTAAAATACCGCCAAAAAATGAAATTCCTTTGTGATTGTAAAAATTTTTGTCCTCTATTGCTATTGTCGCCTGGACAACATAAGGCGGCAGATCTGAAAGATTTACTGGTGTTCTGTTAACATCACGATAAATCTCATAAAGAAGTTTGCCGTTTCGGTCATACAGATGTGTCGACTGCGCAAAGTTTGTAGTACCTATTTCCCGAGGAGAAGGTAAGTCGACTACAAAACGGTAACCCATATATATAAGTATTGTTAAAAAACAAAAAAGAAAGCCATAAATAAAGTACTGAAACGATTTGCTCGTAAAGAAGCGGTATAAATTTAACGGAACTTTTATAATCAACCTAAAAACCAGACCTAAAAAATATATTATCTCCTGAAGTAAATATATGGTAAAGTATATAGTTTTCTTTGTAATAGTCCAAAACAGATGAGATGATAAATAAATGTACTTCTTGTTTTTTTTATATGAAGATTTTAATAATGCTTTAAAAGGGATTTTGTATTTTAAAGTTTTTTGTTTATCTGATATGTATTGATCACTTTCTATTTTTTGATTGAATGTTATATTTACGGATTTAATGTAAGTTTTAGACCTTTTGACAGTCCAAATAGTAAATTTATAAACATAATATGGCGGGTAAACTATGATTTTTTGTGTCAGTTCTCCAATAAAGATCAAAGCCTCAATGATTGAATAAATGCCAAAAAGTAGAGATAGAAAAAGATATTTTTTAATAATGCTAAAGGATAAAATGATCTTTCTGGACATGCAGTAATTCTAGCAAAACTATAGGATTACTTAAAGAGGAATTTTCTACAAGGTAATTTATAAGTTTGAATGTTGGTTGAGTTTGGCCTCTACGATAAGTCGTTCCTTGTATGTTCCGGGCGGAACGCAGGTTACCAACATCAGGTATGACGCGTTGAAATTTTGCTCAAGAACAGATACCTCATTTGGTTCTACTATATACATATCAAATACTTCATATTCATACTGTTTATCACCAACGTTGACAACTATCTTGTCTCCAATATCCATTTTTGGTAAATAGGTAAACACACTTTTATAGTCTTTTGGATTAAAAAGTTGGGGAAGGGTCGAATGTCCAAAGACTGCCACTTTGCCATAAGCCCCGGGTTTCGAGGTCGGCAGGTAATGAACCAGGCTTTTTGATAAATCATCTCCACCGACGACAACATTCAGATTTTTAAGATTTAATTTTGGAATCGATAAAGTATAACTTTTGAGATCAATTTTTTTTTGGGCACCGGCAATATTCGAGACAGGAAACCATACGTTAGCTTGAGTGAAATCACGTAAGTTACTCGAGAAACCTCTGTTGTCTGCGTAGACACTTTGAGCAAACCTCAACGATGAGGCAATGTTTGATTCGGGTATCGGAGTGGTGGTGTACTTACGAATAAATAAACGCGCATAGACCTCAAACGACAGCATCGGATAAAATGCCCAAAACATTAGGGCAAGACCAGTTAGCAAAATCACATATGAAAAATATCTCATCATCCTACGCCCCTTGGAATCAATATGTTTCGTATAAACTTTGAGAGCCATAACTATTTTGATGAAGTAACAACTTTGATATTTTTTCTGAAAATCGGGATCCATGGAACGAATCCGCCAAAACTTGGAGAAACTTCTGTCAATTTTACATCCTCGACATTGTATTTTTCTTGAAGTTTGCCGGTGATAGTACGAACAGACGACATGGGTAATTCGTCAAGTAACTTTTTCGTATCAATATCTTTATAGATATCTGCTTTGGCGCCAATGGCCAGTTCGACTTCGTCAACATTGTTGGCGGCATTCTCAAATGAAATAACCAACGAGTCGTCGCTCAAAGTATATTCCTTGTTGTCTTTTAAAAGTTCTTCTTTTATTTTTTCATGAAGCAGTTTTTTACTTACGGTAAAGTAGTTTATCTCTGTATTTGCCTTGATGCTCACGGTATCGGCCTCCTCGCCTACCTCCTTTGAAAAAACTGTGCTAGCTATCTCTGTCTCATTAAGATCCGTGATCAAAAGCTCGTCGTTACTTACTTTTATGTTTTGCTCCTTTGCAGCATTGTTTTTTGCCTCTTTTTTTGCATTTGCCTCAAGTGCGTCGAGATCATCTCTCGAAACCGTTTTAATCTTTTTTTGTGTCCCACCTGTAAAATCGGCGTCCGCAATAGCAATATAAAGTGATTCTGGCAGACTTGCTATAGTAAGCTGGGTATCTTTGCTTATATTGTGGGCGGAGCCTATGGCATCTGCGGTAACAGATACTTTTGCCTTTCCCGATTGTTTGGTACCGTCACTGGTGATACCGCTTGATGAGGCTATCTTAACATCATTATCAAGAACAAATTCGAGTTCGCCTTTGATTATTTTAGTTCCTCTTTCAATATTGCGTTCAGAGTTGTCAAAATTATGAATGCTTACGTCGCCTTTGGCTTTTTCACCGACATCACGTGTGCCTGTGCTGACTTTCTTATCGTTAAATTCGACAACCTTGGTATGAGTTACAACAGTAAGTTTTTTACCACTTGGTGTCTCTGTAACTGGCAAAGTTAGATCGATAGAATCACTAGCGCTTTTTGACTGAAGATAAACAGTTATCGTCGCCTTATGAAAAAAATATTCATATCCGATAAATAACAACCCGGCACCGATCAAAATAATCAATACTATGATAATATTTTTCCGACCTTTCGCATTTTTTGCGGACATATTTTTTTTCGAAAATAAAGATTTGACTTTGTCATTTATTTTATTAATAAACTGGACCAAAGTCTTTTTTTTAGTGGGACGGTGTGAAGTGTGAGTAAGTTGGGGTTCCTGCGCGTCAGTGTCTCTGATATCCCCGCCAAACACAAATCCAAAAGCGGAACCTGCAGAAGATATATCATCTGTCAAGGTATCGCCAATATCCTCCTCGCTACTACTCGCTATCAGTTCTTTAACAAACGTATCTGCAAAGATCTTGTAAAGATCACCGTCGCTAAGTGCGGTAATCGTCGGATGTTCGGCAAATATCTTTTCATCCCAATCATGACTTGTTATAGTTGAAGAAACCTTTTCGTTATCTGTCGCACCATAAATAATAATCTTCGTGGGTAAAATACGTTTGTCTGGTACCGACTTCAAAACCTCTTCTAGATCAGACGCTACATCGTCGGTACGAGGACAGTATTGGGTATGAGCAACAACACCTCCTTTATATATAGTGACTTCTATCTCACTTTCCGATAGCTGGACAACCATGCAGTTGACAAACGATTTTTGGTTGATATAGCCTTGTATCGCCTCTTGAATATCGATATAACCTAATGGTTCAAGTTCAAGTTCGGAGGATATTTTTTTTATCGTTGTTTTGTGAGGATCTTTGATTTCGTGTGTCACAGCATCGATCATCTGTGTCGGAAGAAAAAAAATCGTTTTACTAAGATCTCCAGAAACCTTCATCTCAAGATCGGAAATAAGGTTGTCGGTATCCTCAAGTATTTTATCGAAGCCAGATGATTGACGTCTTTTTTTTTCGGCACGAATTTTGTAACTGCCTTGAATGGTTTCCAATACAAATCCGTCGATCGAATGATCGTTGATGTACAAACAAAAGTAATACGGCTTTTCCTTTTTGGTTTTAAGAAAAGGGAAGGTAAATCGCATATTATCTCATAATAACAGACTGGATCAGTAAAAATAAAGAATATTTTGTTTTACTTTATCTTATATCTTTCAAAAACTTGAGATACACCCTGTTGAGCCTTGTTTAGTGCCTCACCATAATCCACTCCATTTACGGTATCGTTTATGGCGTTCTCAATATACTGTAAGATTTCATCATCCATACCTTTATCAAATGTCCTATCAACAAGCGGTAAGGAAATAAGTCGATCGTTTTGAGCCATGTCCAAAATCGGAGCTAGATATTGATTGTCTTTTTGAGTCTCAAGTAAATCCCTGCGCGGGTACGCGACTCCAAAAATACGGGTTTTAGATTGATTTTCGTACATTTTGGTCAACTGCTCTTTTTGAGAAAGATATTTTAGAAACTTCCAAGACTCGATCTGATTTTTGCCAAATTTATTAACCCCTTCGACCCAGTAATTAGCAATAGAAATACTTTTATCATCAGGACCGCGGGGAAACTGGGCAACCTTTACATTAAGATCGGGATTTTGCGCCTTTATATTTACCACCTGCCACGATGGACCGAATATCATAGCCACACGCCCTTGAATAAATGCAGATATCGAGTTTGACTGTGATTCATTCCAAAAATTTTCTTCACCAAACTTACGATATAATTGCAAAGCTTCGACAGCCTCTCTTTCGTTTAATTTTTTTAAATCACCGCCGTTTAACATGAGTATAGCTCCAAAAATTTCGCCGAAATGATCGATATTATTTGCCGTACCAATGGCCATACCTGACGTAATAATTCTTCCAGTTGTATCACGCACAGTTAGTGCGCTTACCGTATTGATAACGTCATCTTGCCCGCCCACCCAAACCTGTGGAGGCTGCTGCTTTCCGGCTTGGCGCAGGATGTCTTCGTTATAAATCATGACCAGCCCGTCAACCATCAGTGGAATCCCGTAATATGAATTTTCGATTTTCAAATCTTTTGCATGTATTGGATAAAAGGTCAGTTCGAACTCTTCATTAGTCATTATTTCAGGTGGAATGGCAGTTATTACTTCGCTCAACTGGGGTAACCAGGTGTTGTGGTATCTGAAAATATCAGGACCATTACCCGTTTTACTACGCGCGAGCAGTCGTTCTCGGTATGTGTCAGGTGATACCTGCTCGTATTGGATTGTGACATTTGGGTTCTGGGACTGATACTCATCTATCAGTCCTTGGAAGACTTCCTTTTCGTCCCAAAGTCCCCAGTAAACCAGGGTCACTTTTTCATTGGTTGGCGACTTTGGCTCTTTGCCTGGGCCAGATAATAGTCCCCTTAGGAAAAACCAGTAAACCAAAAATAAAACAACTATGAAAAAAACTACAATACCACTTATAAACACAAATTGATTACGATTTTCTTCATAGACCGGCGGCAGGTCGGTCGGATATTCCGGCGGAATGCTACCCTGTACATTTTCAGGTGACTCAACTGTTGGAGCAACCTCTTCAACCCCTATAGGAGGATTTGAGGACTGTTGATTTTTATCACCATTTTGATTATCATCCATGTAAATATGATAACAAATCTAAAACGAAGACATCTATACATATTTGCAACAATCTTAATATTCATTACAGTCCTTATCATTATTCCGCTCTCTTACATTGTTGAAGAAATCGGCAACAAAATTTATCCGATGACCAAGATCGACAATATTGATATGGGGAAAAAAACCAAAGATGAAGCAATAGAGACTCTCAATAAGAAATATAACTATCTTGATACCGCCATGGTCGAAGTAATTTACAAAGAGCAACCGATTGCGACTTTCTCGGCAAAACAGATCGATCTTTCCCGCGACATTAAAACTAAGGTTGATCAGGCATATATTGTTGGACGAACTCCAAACTTTCCTTCACGAATTATGCAGCAGATCAACTCTTTGCTGGGAATAAGAGGCATGAATTTTTATACTAGCATCGACTACGATCAAAAACCGATCAAAGAATTTCTCGATATTACTGAAAGCACTTACAGCAAACCCGCCAAAAATGCTTTATTCAAATTTGAAGAAGGTCGAGTGACTGCTTTTAAAGCCCACGAGAACGGGGTGGCGATCAAAAGCGAAGAATTTAGCAAGGATTTTGCTTCCAATATTAAAAATATTACCTCTAAAAATAACATTGCAAGAGTCATTCTCAAAGAAAAGGTTATTGAGCCGGAAATCACCCTTGCAAAGTCAAACAGCCAAGGCATCGAAGAGTTTGTTGCCGAAGGTAGCTCTAACTATACTCACTCTATCCCCACACGAATTCACAATCTGCAACTTGCCGCAGGAAAATTTCACGGTCAGATAATACCAAAAGGAGCGACTTTTTCATTTAACCAAATTGTAGGTGACATTTCGTCAAACACCGGCTATCAGCCTGCTTACATTATACAAAACGGTAAAACGGTTTTGGGTGATGGTGGTGGTGTTTGTCAGGTCTCAACCACAATGTTTCGCGCGGCGATCAACGCCGGTCTGCCGATAATCGAACGATATGCTCACGCCTATCGTGTATCATACTACGAACAAGATTTGGGACCGGGATTTGATGCCACGATTTATGCACCTTCGGTTGATCTGAAGTTTAAAAATGATACGCCAAGCGCAATTCTGATCCAGTCAGAAATTGATGAGGTAAACAACATCTTGACCTTCAAATTTTATGGAAAGAAGGACGATCGAAAAGTAGAGATTTCGGATTCGACTGTCTGGGATGTTGCGCCGCCACCGGAAGCGCTTTATCAGGATGATCCTACTCTACCTTCAGGAGAGATAAAACAGGTTGATTTCGCAGCCTGGGGAGCCAAAGCCAAGTTTACCTACAAAGTATACAAGGGTAACGATGTGATCGAGGAAACTTTTTTTTCCAGCTTCCGACCTTGGAGAGCCGTTTATCTGAAAGGCACAGGAGGTGGTGTATAAATCACCCACCGATAATTTTGCCTAGAATCTCAAACAATCCCACTCTACGCAATCTGTAATGATGATTCTTGCTTTTTCGCTCACCGATTGCTATCGCTGGTACGCCACCCACTATCGAATTTGGAGAAACATCTTTGATGACTACGGCTCCGGCACCAACCACGGCTCCATGGCCAATGGTGACACCCGGAAGTATGATAGCTCTGGGACCAATAAATACATAATCCTCAATTTTGACCGGAGCGCTCACAGGAGCAAATGTCGGATCATTGATATCATGCTCGCTGTTATAAATCATTACCTCACTCGCAATATCAACATGATCGCCGATAATTAGTTTGTTCCGGCCGTCAAGTACAGCATTTTCGCCCACAATTGTATCTTTACCGATTTTGATATTTGCAGGATTGTAAAACCTAACACCAGGATTTATGATACTACTCGAGTCAATTTTGACTCCTGCCAGGAAGTAAAAAAAATGTCTTAAAAATGCAATCGGAATTATGGAAATTATTTCCAAACAAAAAAGTTCAATTTCCAAAAAAAACTGTTTTACTCTGTTAATGACTTTCTCGTTAACCTGTTCTAACGAAAGATTTTTTCCATCTTTATCCTGTACCATATGAGTTTATTATATAGTATTCTTTAATTTATGCCTACCACCAGACTGAAAAGAATTGAAACTAAACGTAAGTATTTGGCTATCATATTGTTGAGTCTGTTGTTGATTTTAATCGTCGGATTTTATTTTTTGATTATAAGACTGGCACGTTTTTATAATAAAATCCACACCCAACCTCAAACAGTCGTTCAAGAAAAACCAAAAACCACTTATAATGTTATTTTTCTCGGATATGGTGGCGGACAACATCAGGGAGCATTTTTGACAGATACAATGATGGTGGCTCATGTTGATTTCGAGAAAAAAAAGGCTGTTTTGATTTCGTTACCGCGTGATATTTGGGTAAAAATTCCGACTAAAGAATCGCCTTTCTACAGCAAAATCAATGCTGTTTATCAGATGGGTCTTTTTCCAGAAAACTATCCTGACTTGGACACAAATTATCTTTCTTCAAACGATAATCCATCGGGAATTGTAAAAAAAGTAGTCGGTGATGTGACCGGACTTAAGATCGACTATTTTCTCGCAGTAGATTTTCAAGGATTTGTTAACGCCATCGATATTCTTCGCGGAATTGATATTAATGTTGAAAACTCTTTTGTCGACAAGGAGTATCCGATCGAAGGGAAAGAAGATGATCTTTGTGGAAAAAATGAAGAAGATCTGCCGGAGCTTGAAAAAATTGCTACGGAGTCTGCGGTACTCGCATTTCCATGTCGATACGAGACAGTCACCTTTTCCAAAGGAGAAACACATATGGACGGGCAGACCGCACTAAAGTTTGCCAGGTCCCGTCACTCATCCGAAGAAGGTGGCGATTTCAAGCGTGCACAAAGACAACAACAGGTACTTGAGGCAATTAAAAATAAAGTATTGAGTATTAACTTTATTCCAAAAATTGTTCCGTTTCTTGATGACTTGGACGACCATATCATCACAGATGTTAAGGCAGATAAATTTTTGCTTGAATCACCTAATGCCAACCAATATAATGTCACAACATATGTTATCAAGGATGAGCTCTTGTCTTACGACAGATCTGATGACGGACAGTTTATCGTCATTCCACGAATTGGAATTAATAAATGGAAAGAAGTAAACTCAACAATTGATAATATAATAAAAGGAGTCACGCCAACACCGTCTGGAAGGCCAGCGTCTAAACCAACAATAAAGTTGTAATTACTCGCAACTTGTAGCTTATAAAGCTTATAATTTTATTTTCTAGAAAATGTGTTCGAGCTTTATTTTAAGCTATAAGTTACGAGTTATAAGTTACAAGAAAAATATGATAGTTCGAAACAAAGATCAACGAGTCGCCGTGCTTGTTGACGTACAAAACCTTTATTATTCGGGGAAGCATTTATTTAATGCGCGGGTTAATTATAAAAACTTGCTAAGTCATGTCGTAGCAAATAGACTGCTTGTAAGAGCAATTGCGTATGCCATAAAAACCGATGAGTCAAAAGAGTCCGAGTTTTTTGGAGCACTTCATAATGCCGGATTTGAAGTGAAAGAGAAAAATCTGCAAGTATTTTTTGGCGGCGCCAAAAAAGGCGACTGGGATATCGGTATCGCCATGGATGCTATACGCCTTGGGCACAAAGTCGATTCGATCATTCTAGTTTCCGGTGACGGCGACTTTAAACCCGTTGTCAATTATCTTCAGCAGGCACTAGGCTGTCTGGTCGAGATCGTGGCTTTTAAAAAATCGGCGAATAAAGAACTTGTGGAAATTTCCGATGATTTCATAAATATCGAAGACTTTGAAAGTAAATTGCTTTTCAGGAGTATATAAAATTTTCATTCCTCGATAATCTCTACGCTTTTCAGTCTCACCGTATCAACGGGCTTGGACATCTCGCCCGACGCACTCTCCTCCACCTCGCCCTCGGCGATAGCATCAACCACATCCATTCCTTCCGAAACTTCACCAAAAATCGTATAGTTCTTGGGCAGCGATTTTGAATCTTCATGCACAATAAAAAACTGACTACCGTTGGTATCCGGACCAGAATTTGCCATAGCCACAGTGCCGCGGACATACTCTCCCTCAAAATCTTCATCTTCAAATTTATACCCGGGTCCTCCTGTGCCATCCCCGGACGGATCGCCTCCCTGTATCATAAAGCCCTTGATTACTCTATGAAAAGTCGTGCCGTCATAAAAACTTTTCCGTGCAAGTGAAACAAAATTGTTGACGGTGATAGGTGTCTTGTCGGCAAACAAATCGATAGTGATATCACCTTCATCTGTCTTTAAAATTGCGGTGTAAAAAACGTCTTTGTCTATAGTCATTTTTGGTGTTGGCACTTTTGATGGTGATGGTACTCTGGTTGGTGTCGAGGTTATCTGTTGATTCTGGCCCGTCGGCACATTAAGTTTAATTTGATCCTTGGAGTCTTTTTTTTCTCCAAGAACCGACAAGTCAGAAGAGTTCTCTTCCTTACCAATTTCGGGAACTTGTTTTTGATTTTCATCAATCAAACTGAATACAATTCCCAGCACGGCTACGAGTCCAAATAGAAAAATAACTGCTCCTTTCATATTTAGTAGTAACCAATATTACTCCAACTGTCAGTTTCTGTAAAGTCATTTAATCCCAAATAAGAGTTCACGATCTTTGACAAAACTGAATCAAACTATAACACGTCATCCTGAACTTGTTTCAGGATCTCATTGTAGAGATGCTGAAATCACCGCTTAGCGGGATCCCGCAAAAGGCGGGATAAATTCAGCATGACGAGTATTGTGTCAAGACTTGTGAACTCTTACAATCCCAAGAAAATATCACTCATCTTTTCAAGTACTCGTTAAGCGCACTTATCAAAGACCTGAACTGACTGTCAGAATGTGCTGGAAAGTTGCCTAACCGAATAAAGCTCTCCTTCAACTCTCCATAACCTCGACTGACAATCAGGTGTTTTTTTTCCAAAAATTGCATAAGTTGACTATTGTCTTTCTTGTCCCTGAAAACATGAATTGTTTTAGATCTAAACCTGCCGTCCTTAACCAAATATGAAAACTGCGAGCTTTCGACTGTTTTTTCCAGTAACTTAGATCTATTGTCAATTAATTTGCGAATTTTTTTAATGCCGATTTTTTGCATGTCTTTTATTACATTGCAAAGTAAAAACATATCTAGCACGTTTGGAGTTTCCGGCGTCTCTTTTCTTGATTCATATTTTGACAGATCGGCAAATGAATGATAACTGCCTGTCACAACAGCTTTTGTTTTCAACAAACTCGACTTTTTGAATGCTTCGGGACTAACGATCATGACCCCGAGTCCGGCAGGAAGTCCAAAACCTTTCTGTACCGAAAAAAATACCATATCGACAAGGTCATAATCGACATCTACATAAGGGATTGATGAAACGACATCAAGCGCGATGAGTTTTTCCGGATATTTTCTTTTCAATTTATAAACTTCGTGAAGCGAAAGCATCACTCCGGTACTCGTTTCATTATGGGTTAGGCAAATAAGTTCGCTGTTTTTTGGGATCTTTATTTTATTGAAATCAAAACTTTTTCCTAAAGGAACTTCAATGTTTTGAGGAGATTTACCTAGATCTTTTGCAGTTTTATAAAATCTTTTAGAAAAAGCACCGTTTACAAAATGAAGACTGTATTTAGCAACAGTGTTTTCAATAATTCTTTCCATACACTCCGTGCCAGAAGAAACAAAAAAAATATGATGCGAAATTGGGATTTTTAAAAGTTTTCGTAAACCCGATGTAAGATCGGAAAAAAGTGCCTGGAACCATTCTCCTCGATGAGATTTGGACATGACTTCCTCCTTGATTGCTTTTTTTAACAAAACAGGCACTTTTGTATAAAGCTGCGTCGGACCGACAGTAAAATAAATATTTTTCATTGCGATTTAAGAATAAATTGAATGAGATTATTTACGATTTATGAAAAGAACTAGTAAATCTTAAATCTTATATCATAAATCTTCTCAATATAAGACACGAACTCGTATCGTCTCCTTCATTTTCTTTAATTTTTTTATTACATCCTTACTATAAACTTTATTTACATCGGTAATGACATACCCGACAAATTCGTTCGTTTTAAGATATTGGCCAACGACATTGGCACGACTAGCAGCAAGAATTTCATTTATCTGTGCCAGAACTCCGGGCATATCATAATGAATATGGATAAGTCTGTGAGCATCTCTAACCTCGGATAGTTGAAGATGCGGATAGTTGACACTCAATGTAGTTGTACCCGTGTTTATAAACTGGATAAGTTTTTGTGAAACATATACTCCGATATTTGACTGTGCCTCCTCTGTACTTGCGCCAATATGTGGAGTAAGAATTACGTTGGGAAGATTCTGAATGGGAGTGACAAATCCTGGTCCGTTTGATTTGGGCTCTTTTGGATAAACATCAACTGCGGCACCGGCTACCCGATCGTCTTTGACAGCTTTAGCTAAAGAACTGATGTCGACCACCGACCCTCTACTGGCATTCAAAAATAAAACTCCCTTTTTCATTTTAGCAAACTCTTTTTTACCAACGAGATTTGTATTTTCCTTTCTGCCGTCGACATGAACGGAAACGATATCCGAAACTATCAATAACTCGTCCATGGAATTGCATTTGATCGCATTTCCCAGAGCCAGCTTGTCGGCGATATCGTAAAAATAGACGGTCATTCCCAGACTTTCGGCAATCACCGATAATTGAGCACCGATATTTCCGTAACCGATTATGCCGAGTTTCTTTCCTCTGATTTCGTAGCTTCCGTTTGCCTCCTTTTTCCATTCGCCCTTGTGTAAATTGCTACATTTATCAAAAATTCTGCGTGCCAGCATGATGATCTCACCAATGATAAGTTCGCTGACACTGCGGGTTGCACTGTAAGGAGCATTGAAAACAACTATCCCTTTTTTAGCAGCTGTTTTAAGATCAATGTTATTTGTCCCGATACAAAAGGCTCCAACTGCAAGAAGTTTTTTTGCTTTTCCCAGTACTTTTGCGGTCAGCTGTGTTTTTGAGCGGATACCGAGGATTGATATCTGCGAAATGCGGTTTATTAACTCATCTTCTGAAAGTGCTTTCTTTTCTACTTCAATCGCGTAACCCTCATGACCAAATGCAACTGTAGCATTTTTATGAATGTTCTCAAGAAGTAAAACCCTAATTTTATTTTTTGGGTAGGAAAATTTCTTTATCGATTTATCCACGTTAATAATTCATCAAAATTATTAATTACTTTGTCTGCAAGTTTCGTGATCTTATCACGTTTGACATTCTCAACAAATGCGACGAATATATCGGCGGCTTTTTCTTTTTTTATTTCAAAATCCGTATACCCGTCACCGATGACAACTATTTTACCTGAAAGTTTCAGAGATTTAACTGCTTTTGCTTTTCCTTTTGGATAGGCAAGAAAATTCTTCTTATCAAGTCCGGTCATCGTCCCATTTTTATTAAAAACAAATGTATTTGCCAAAATATGATTTTGAGAAATACCAAACTCCGAAAGAACTGGGACGATATACTCCCGAAATCCTCCTGTAACTATGTAAATTTTTTTATTATTTTTCAGAAAAAAATCTTTATTTTTCATAAAAGAAGGAGTTATCGATTTCTTGAGTAACGATATAAGAGCTTCGATATCTGTTTTGGAAGATTGAAAAAGCTGTAGTCGAGCTTCAAGTGATTCATAAAAAGGCAGCGTTCCGTCCATCCCCAGTTTTGTAATACGATCAATTTTCTTTAAAATCTTATCTCTTTCGGGATTATTTTGAAGAGAAATACCGGCAAGCTCATCGAGTGATTCAACTGTTACAAAAGTGCTGTCAAAGTCTATGATCAAGTATTGAAACATGATATGGCAGATATTCTATCATAGAAGCTGATGAATTTTCTTTTGAGTATAATATTCAAATGAACTGGCTTTATTTATCATTTCTTTCAATAATATTTCGGGCCCTTTTTAGTATTGCCTTAAAAATCCAAAGTAATCAAGCTAATGTTTCGCCGATCACACATTCTGTTCTTCTTACCTCTCTTGGAGCACTTTTTGCATTGATTATAAGTCCGCTGATTGGCGGGATTTTTTTAAATGAAATTTTGGATGTTTGGCTTATAACACTTATAATGATTATTTCTCAAGTTATTGGAAATATCTTGTATTTTAAGGGTCTTGAAAAACTTGATGCCGGTACTACTCAAATTGCATTGTCATCTATTCTGATCTGGAATACGGCACTTTCTGTTATTTTTTTGAATAGTAATTTTTCTATTAAACAAATAATTGGAATAATTTTTCTTATGTTTGCAATTCTTATAGTTCAATATAGTAAAGGAAGAAATAAACTGACTTCTCACATCGTATATATCATACTTTCGGCTGTGGCTTTTGCAATTTTTCAAGTAACAACGGCTTTACTTGCAAATACTATGAGCACCGCGACATATTTGTTCCTTTCATATTTCGGAGCAATGATTTTGACAATTGTTCTTTATTACAAAAAGGTTGCGACTGATATTCAAACTATTAAAAATAATTCGCTAATTATCGGCAGAAACGCTGTCTTTGTAAGCGGTACAAGTATAACTTTCCTGTTATTTTTATATTATGCATTTCAGTCGGCTCCAGATAAAGGGGTCGTAGCAGTTTTACAAACCTCTCAAGTTGTTCTCACGGTTATTTTTGGAATTATATTCTTGAAAGAATATGGTGGAATGAAAAGGAAGTTATTAGCAGGTATAATTGCACTTATTGCAGGAATTCTTATTAAGTCTTAACAAGACTAAAGTAATTTAATATGAACAAAAAAATTTTGGACCATTTTCGTGAATACAGCCAGTTTACCTATCCCGGATTATATGAAAAATATCTGAAATCTTTACCGAATGATATTCGTGAACTTGGTTATTTGGTGCGAATGCAGCTGGTCCACAGAACAACACTAACTGATGGCAATACGGGAACCAATGCTGATAAAAAATATGGCGATATGACACGAATACCTTGGTGGAGACAGGCAGAAGATGACAATTTCAATACGGCTGTGGCAATAATTGCTGAATTATTTAGACGCGATGTAAATGGTTTTACATCAAAAAGAAAAGCTGAAGACAAGTTGGTGCTCACATGTCGCCATACGGCTATTCTAATGGCAAGTATCCTCAAGGCAAAAGGTATTCCCTGCAGAGTCAGGTCGGGTTATGCGCCGTATTTTGAAAATGAAGGAGGTGTAAGCGCCGACCACTGGATAAATGAATATTGGAATAAGGAAAAAAATAGATGGGTGATAATCGATGTCGATGGAAGCCTGCATAAGACTGGTTTTGATATGTATGACATACCTGCTGATGCTTTTGATTATCCTGCTCTAGCATGGCTAAATATCAGGGAAGGAAAAGTAGACCCTGATCATTTTTGGAATGCCAAACCGGCGACAGGATTAAAGGTCGTTGGTTGGGCGCTTTTTTACGACCTTCATTGTCTAATGAATAATGAAATAATTTACATTCATAATCCAAAATATCTTTATCATAAATGGGACAATCTTGAAGAAAAGGACAGGAAGGAACTTGATAGGCTGGCCAAAGTGATGCTTGCGCCTGATAAAAATTTTGACAATCTAGTTAAAATCTGGAACACCAAAAAAGAATATCGAATACTTAAGGGTGGATTGTTGTAAATGAGTTTAGTATCAAACTTATCAATTTAATTTATATTGGTAAATTCCGTAGGTAAGAATCCCCCTCGAATGTGGAATATTCACAATACTTCGTAAATCAAATATTTTTTGACTAAAATCATTTGTATCACGTGTTACCAAACAAATATTCTTTTTATATATCATTAATGCTGTTCCTAACAATAAATCTGTAATATTAAGGGATGCTCCATCGATATTACATTTAAGAATTAAATCATAAACCAATTCAAAAGAACTTGGAGGCAAATTAATTGTAATGTCAATAGTTTTGTCAATAAACTTAGCTCGTTCTTTATATTTATTCTCGTCAGATGATCCTTTTAACAATTCATACTTAACAGCGTCTATAGTGCCAAGCGTTATTCCTGAACTCTTAAGTTTTTCCAGAAATTCGGAAAGTATGGTAGGTTTTGATAAAATATCTCTAAAAATGTTGGTATCTAATAAGACTATCTTGTGTTTAAGAAATCGAATAAGTTTCGTAGAAGAGATCATAGGCTTCTTTTAATTTTTTCTCATACAAATATTTATTTTGATCTTCAAAGTCTTTAGCAACCTTTTTAGCCAACTTAATAAATTCTTTTTTATTGATCAATTTAATTTTTTGGGTTTTAGGTAGTTTCATGTTTGTTTATATAATTGTATAAAAAATAGTAAATAATATTCTACAATTTGTCAAATCTAAATTTTTTTTATTACACCCATATGATAATGTCATAGTTAACCACGTGAAAATGTCATACCCCTAAGGTT
>MFZZ01000034.1:3337-31561 GCA_001789555.1 Candidatus Roizmanbacteria bacterium RIFCSPHIGHO2_12_FULL_38_13 | reverse complement strand
GACCGGGCAGGTGCCTGTGGCATTATCATACCCTTCAGAATTCTCCTGTATCGCAAAACTTATTCCACCTTGCCAACGTGAAGGCGGAAGTGGATCAGTATATTGAGATCCGACATTGTAACATTCATATACAGAATCGGCTACGTGTTGCTCATGCGTTTGTACATCAAGCTGTGCTATCTCACATGGCTTAACAGTCATAGTAAAGGTTTTCCATTCTCCAGGAGCAATAGAAATATCAAACTGATTACTCGACTGATCCCACACACCATGATCACAATTTGGATCATTTGGATCACACTTTTCTGCAGTTTCACATTTGTAAAAACTCTTTTTTATCTTTCCCGGTCTATAAATACATCTATGAACATTTGCCTCAAGGTCAGTGATTGTTTTATCTGTGTTGTTAAATACCCTAATCGTATTTGAATTATAAGGATCTGGTCCAGCGTCACAGACCAACTGCCCTGCAGCTTCTGGTGGCAGTGTCGGTGTTGCTGTAGGTTCTGTTCCGGCTGCTTGAAATGAACCGTTAAAAGATATTGCTTCATATGCCTCAAAGGAAATGATGTTTTGGGCGTCAGGTGTGACAGGTTCATTTCTAGTAGATTTACTGGCGGCAATTTTAAAATTCTGTGGAAGTTGAACTCGAACTTTACTTGATTCATGGTTAATCAATAATCCAATAAAACTATCAGAACCAGCTGTAATTGATGGTTTTCCAATAAGTCCGGTGATATTGTTATTCCAGACGTTGTTGTTTTCTGGTGAGGCAGGAGGCCAGGCAATCGTTGCCAATGTTGCTGGGAATTGTATAACCGTATTTATAAACTCTCTTTCGTTGTCACTAAAATTACCATATTCGCCTAGAACAAAGTATCTTATTGCTGCCTTCCCTTGTATAGATTGGATAACAGATAAATTATTCGGGTCAAGTTGTTCTACGGTCTGCACCGTAGTTTGTGCCGAAGAAATCATGGCAGCAGATAACACGCCAAGTCTCGCGACAAATTTGTTTGGCACTGTTTCCTCAAAAAATATTCTTGTAAGAGCTAGATTTGCTCCTGCGGGATAATTGATTTTGACCTGGCCTTCTGCCGGTATATCATTTGAAGCGTTATAAAAATTACTAAATGCATTTCTTACAAATTCGGTTTGAGTGCCAATCGGAAAGCTAATTGTAAAGCTAGCCGCATCAAGATCGGGAGGAGCCATATACTCAAAAGCACTTTTTATAGTGCTTGGCTGCCAACCGGCTACGTCAGGAGCAAGAAGGCCGACTGTCGGGTTATCGGATAAAAAATCTGTTAGCTGTTGTTTGGTATTTACATCAAGACTAGATAGCTCAATAAAGACTTGATTGGTGAACCCATCCTGATAACTTTGGTAAAAAGTGTTTGCGGCAGTAAAATCGGCAAAAGAAAAAATCCAGATAGTTCGAGCGTCAGCAGAAAGGTCTTTAAAATTTTGGTTTTCTAGTACAGAAAGAGCCGGATTTGTCAGCCTGATCGGAACTTTAAACCTATTATTTTGTCGGTCCTGTTTTAGTCTGGTAATTATTTCATTCTGTGTAATATCACTGATTGAGATAAATGGCACATTGATGATGTGACCATAATCCGAAGTACTCGTAAAAGTAACTGTTTTTAAAGGAGGCAATGCTTCTTCGGCTCTTGACTTCGTAAGTACTTGATAACGTTGAATCGAATAGGCAAAAAATACGATGCTTGCTACAAGAAAAACTGTCGCAAGCAGTAGTTTAATTTTCTCTTGTCTTGTGAGAAGATTTATGTCAAACATGGGATTAATACTTAATAATACTGATTTCTTACAGAGTTATCCAGTGGATGTTGGGGTCCGTTTTCATAAACGTATACTGGCGTTTTGCGTATTGAATTTCTTTTGTTATCCAGTCCTCAATCATAGCTGTTTCGGCAACTGACTTATTTAAGTACTGAAATATTTGTTGATAACCTATTGTCTTTAATCCCGGATTTTTTTCATTGTAACCTTGTTTGATTAACTTTTTAACTTCGTCAACCGCCCCATTTTTTAGACGTTCCTCCACTCTTTTTTTAATGGCAGCATGCAGATCGTTTTTATTTTTATATCTCAAGCCGGTAATCATTATTCTTATTTTAGAAAAAAATGGTGAAAATTTGTAATTTACATTATTCTCTACATAGTCAGGATTTTTAGTAAGAATTTCGATTTTTCTGATCAAGCGTTGCGGATTGTTTTTTTCGCTATTATTTAAAGAGCTAAAAAATGGTTCAGATAGTTTTTTCAATCTATCCTGGAGTTCTTTTACAGAATTACTACTTAGTTCTTTTCGTAGTCTCCAGTTTGCCGGTATTCTTTCTTTCGATCTTTCATAAAGAAGCTCCTGTAAATAAAAATATGTCCCTCCGACTACGATCGGGGTTTTACCTTGAGCTAATATTTCTGTGATAACCTTCATCGCTGCAACTCGAAATTCATGTGCCGAAAATGCAACTCTGGGATCAACGATATCGTAAAGCCATAGTCTTGTAGCATTTTTGACCACCCCTATTTTCCCCTCCTTATCAAGGAGGGGATTATGGGGAGGTGTAACAATATAGTAACCAATGTTGGTACTATTAGACATAGGGTTGGGATGAAATTTATTATCGGTGAAATTTAAATCTTTACCGGTGACAATGTCCAGTTTTTTGTAAATTTGTCTCGAGTCGCAGTTGACGAGTTGACCATCATATTTTTTTGCAAGATCGAGAGCAAACCTTGTTTTACTTGTTGCAGTTTGACCGGTCACAACATAGAGATAGTTCATAGCGGCGGCATTATTTTCTCTAAATTGGCAGCTTCCAAAAGATTGGTATACAAATACATGACGTCCAATGGGCCTAAACCTCCGGGAGTCTCGGTATAATAAGAAGCAATTTTTTCAATCTCATTTTCGTCATAATCACCGCGCAGTTTACCTTTTTCCTTGCGCAGTCCGACATTCAGCAACACAACGCCCGGTTTGATGTTTTTTTTATGAATTATCCGTTTTCCTGTCGCAGTGACAATAAAATCTGCTTTCAGAAAAATCTTGTCAGGATTTTCAGTTTTTGAATTAACAACCTGGTGTTTGACTCCGAGTGCTGTAAAATCTTTGGCAATCGGTCCGCCACCCGTCGGCCCACGTCCCGCAATCACCACTGATGTATTTTTTAAAAAAGAGGAAAAAAGTGATTTATCTTCATGAGGTTTGACGATTATCTTTTCGTCGATCGGTTTTTTTTGTTTAGTCATTATGATGTATTTAATTCCTGTCAAAACAGAAAGACTTAATGGGAAAAAAAATGGCGAATCGGGTTTGTGGCCTTCGATTTCTTTGACCATAGGTACCATATCATACATCTTAGACTGGTCATATTCGTCTGGAAGCGGATGCTGGATGATGACACCGGTTGTTTTTTGATTGTTTACTTTTACTTTGAGTTCGGCTATGAAACTATCAAATGCCGGTGGTTCTTTGTATTCCAAAAGTTCAAACTCGGCGCCGATCTCGGTCGCTACTCTTTTTTTAATCGCTACAAATGACTGTTGTTCGGGAGTAGACTTGGGTAGAAATGTGACAAGTTTTGGCCTGAAGGCCTGTTTATTTAGAGAAGTAATTTGAGATTTAAGTGTTTTTTTGATAATCTCTGCGATCTGACGGCACGGGATCTTCATAACTACATTATACACCCACAAAAAATCAACTAATCATGGTCGCGCTTACTACTTGATCATTCCCTTCAGAAAAACGCATGAGTATTACACCTTTTGCCGCTCTTGAATATTTTGGGATTTTATCAAGAGGGATTTTGACGACCTGGCCATTTTGGCTGGTGATTATGACAGTCGTGTCTGATGGCTCGATCATCTCTACAAAAGCTATTTTCCCCATTTTTTTATCGGCTGGCGCAATTTTGACACCTTTGCCTCCTCGGTGCTGGTCACGGAAAAGTGCAATATTGACACGTTTACCAATACCACGTTCTCCTATCACGAGAAGAGCTTTTTTGAGATCACTTGGTGAAAATACATCGGCCGCGACTACTTCATCGCCTTCGTTTAACAGCATCCCTCGCACGCCTTGAGATGAGCGTCCTGTTGGGCGAACTTCTGATTCTTTAAAAAGAATTGCCTTGCCGGATTTGCTTGCCAGCATAGCCTGCATTTTACCTCCGGTAATTGCGGTTTTCAGCAACTCGTCATCGACTAGCAAATTGATGGCAATAAGTCCGTTACTACGAATGTTTGCATATTGACTAAACTCTGTTTTTTTAACATGGCCATGTTTGGTCATCATCAGAATATAATTTTCATTCTTGGCACCAAGATCTTCTTCATTGTAAGAAAGCACGGAAGTAACTCTTTCGTTTGGTCTTAGAGTGAGTAAGTTCACTATTGCTTTTCCTTTAGCTGTCCTTGAACCTTGTGGTATTTCCCAGACACGGGTTTTGAAAACTCGTCCGGTGTTACTGAAAAAAAGCATATAGTCGTGAAGCAGCGCAGTTGTTATATAAAATATATCGTCGGTTTCTTTGGTGCTCATCCCTGAAACACCTTTTCCACCACGTTTTTGGACTTTGAAGGTTTCACGGGGAACCTGCTTTATATATCCTTCTTTGGTGAGCACGACAATTACTTCTTTATTTGCAATCAGCATCTCATCGGTTATTTCCCCGGGTCGTGATTTGACTACCCGCGTGCGTCGCGGATCACCGTATTTTTTCTTGAGTTCAAGCAGTTCATCCTTTACCACTTTTAAAATCTTAAAAACATCTTTAAGAAGCTCTTCAAGATGTTTAATAATTTCTTTGAGTTTTTTCAATTCGTCCTCAATTTTGGCACGTTCAAGTCCGGTCAAACGCTTTAGTTGCATATCCAAGATGGCTTGAGCCTGGATCGGCGAAAGTTTGAATTTTTCAATCAATTTTGCTTTTGCTGTTGGTTCGTCTTTAGACTTACGAATTATTTGGATAACCTCATCGATGTGATCAAGCGCTATCAAATAACCCTCAAGGATATGCGCACGGGCTTTGGCTTGTTTGAGCTCGTATTCTGAACGTTTACGAATAACATCAACTCTGTGCCTTATGTATAACTCTAGTATCGATTTAAGTGATAAAGTTTGAGGAACTCCTTCAACAAGAGCGACGATATTCGCGGGAAAAGTAGTTTGCAGCTCGGTGAATTTATAAAGATTGTTTAAAACTTTTTTATAGATAGCATCTCTTTTTAACTCTATGACAACACGAATACCATGACGGTCCGACTCATCCCGCAAATCGGAGATACCTCTGATTTTTTTGTCGATAACAAGTTTGGCAATCTTTGCGACAAGATTTGCCTTGTTTACTTGATAAGGAAGCTCCGTGATGATAATACCAGTTTTACCATTTTTTAGGTCTTCTTCCTCTGCAACTCCGCGTATCAGTATTTTGCCTCGACCTGTTTGATATGCTTGAATGATTTCATTTGCTCCATAAATGACTCCTGCTGTTGGAAAGTCAGGACCCTGAATATGAGTTAAAATATCGTCAAGCGTGGCGCTAAAAGTAAGCTTTTTATCATCCGGCAGTTTATCTTTTTCTACAAGTTCTTCCTTTGGTAAAGCTGCTGTATCAATCAGATTCACGATTGCGTCAATAACCTCGGACAGATTGTGTGGCGGGATTTTGGTGGCCATACCAACGGCAATACCTTCGGCTCCCATAAGAAGGAGGTTTGGTAGTTTGGCCGGAAGATACATCGGTTCTTTGAGAGTCCCATCAAAATTATCTGCATATGAAACAGTTTCTTTCTCGATGTCAACCATCATTTCCTCGGCTATCTTGGTGAGTTTGGCTTCTGTATAACGCATGGCGGCAGGTGGATCACCGTCGATTGAACCGAAGTTTCCCTGACCGTTTACGAGCTGATAACGCATCGAAAAATCTTGTGCCAGTCTCACCAATGCATCATAAACAGGCACATCACCGTGAGGATGATATTTACCTAAAACTTCACCGACAACCTTCGCACACTTTGAGAAATGTGCGCCCGAAGTCAGTCCCATTTTGTACATCGCATAAAGAATACGGCGATGAACGGGTTTCAGGCCGTCACGCACGTCCGGCAAAGCCCGGGCTACGATGACAGACATCGCATAATCAAGATATGCCTTCTTCATCTCCTCAACTATCGGTGATTTTTGGATGTTAGTCATAAATTACTTCAGTGCTTTTTTAATTTCTTCGAATGCTTTATCTTTTCCTAAAAAGTTACGGGTTTTGACCCATTTTCCGGGTTCAAGCTCTTTCATGTGATCAAAAAAATGTTTGATTTTCTTTTTTGTAGCTTCGTCAACATCGGCCATATCTTTCAGATGTGCAGAAAATGGATCTACTTTGGCTGTTGGAACGGCGATGATTTTTGTATCAATACCGGCCTCGTCTTCCATCTCAAGCATGCCTATCACTCTTGCCGGAATTACAGTTGCGATATTTAAAATCTGTGAACAGATTACCATCACATCAACAGGATCACCGTCTTGGCCATGAGTATGAGGAATAAATCCATAGTTAAACGGATAAGCCATCGCTGTATAAACAAAGCGATCGGCCATTATAAAACCTGACTCTTTGTCAAGTTCGTATTTAACAAGCGAACCTTCGGGGATTTCAATAAGTACATTTACTTCCTCCGGTGGGTTTTTTCCTATAGAAAGTTTTGATAAGTTCATATTGTTTCTTGTAACGTGTAACGTGTAGCGTGTAACGTTTTCATTTTTTTTACGTTGCACGTTATACGTTTCGCGTTATACGTCAAGTTCTGCCATCCTGGCATGAGTAATAATAAATTTTTTCCTTGGTGGGACTTCCTCACCCATGAGCATCACGAAAGTCTGATCGGCTTCTTCGGCGTCCTCGACCGTAATTTGCTTTAATAATCGTGTCTGCGGATTCATAGTCGTTTCCCACAACTCATCGGCATTCATTTCCCCAAGACCCTTAAACCGTTGAATGTTCCATTTGATAGCACCGCTATTTTTTTTCATAAACTCATTTTTATCCTCATCGGTATACAAATAATGCTTATCCTTTCCATGAGTAACTTTATAAAGCGGTGGCACGGCAACATAGACGTGACCTTTCTCAACGACAGGGCGCAGATGTCGAAAAAAGAAGGTCAGATAAAGTGTTTTGATGTGCGAGCCATCGATGTCGGCGTCAGTCATTATTATTATTTTATGATAACGTGTCTTTTCTACGTCAAGCTGTTCGCCTATTCCCGCTCCAATTGCGATAATGAGATCCTTAAATTTATCAGATGAGATGACTCGATCCAGTCTGTAGCGCTCGGTATTTAAAATTTTGCCAAAAAGGGGTAGTATAGCTTGTGACTTTCGATCTCTTCCTGATTTTGCACTTCCACCTGCCGAGTCTCCTTCAACAATAAATATCTCCGATTTGGCGGGATCACGCTCCTGACAATCGGCAAGTTTTCCCGGCAATGCCGAACCTTCAAGAGCCCCTTTTCTCAACACCGCTTCTTTTGCCGCTTTGGCAGCCAGTCGAGCTCTTTGGGCAAGCAAAATTTTTCCCAAAATTTCTTTGGCGTCACGTGGATTTTCCTCAAAATAAATATCAAGATATTGACCAACTATCTGCTGAACTATTGACTGAATTTCCGAGTTACCAAGCTTAGTTTTTGTTTGACCTTCAAACTGTAAGTTGCTCGAGGGCATCTTTACGTAAACTACGGCTGACAAACCTTCCTTGATGTCGTTACCGCTCAATGGCTCTTTCATATCTTTTTCCGCGACAACTTTTTTTGCATAAGTATTTATAGATTTTGTCAGTGCCGAGCGAAAACCGGTCAAATGTGTCCCACCTTCAACAGTGTTGATAACATTCACGAATGTGTGGACATTTTCGATTAACGAATCATTGAATTGGATTGCCGACTCAATCTCAACGTCACCTTCCGCATGTTTTATATAAATTGGATTATGGAGGACTTTTTTGCCGATGTTCATGTCCGCGATTAGCGAACGAATACCTCCCTCAAAGTAGTAAGCCAACTTTTCTTTTAACTTTTTATTGATTATTCTGAAAAAAACCTTTGGGATGAGATAAGCTTTTTCATTAATCTGTTTTTTGAATTTTGGATAGTTTATTTCGATTGTTTCTTTAAAAATTTCTGTATCCGGAATAAACGATACTGCGGTGCCAGTTTTGAACGGAAAATTTAGTAGTGAATCTTTGGTTTCTTTAACACTATATTTTGCTTTACCCCGTGAGTACTCTTGTCGATAAATTTTGCCGTCGCGTTTTACTTCGGCAATAAAATGTGAAGATAGCGCGTTTACTACAGAAGCTCCGACACCATGTAGGCCTCCGGATACTTTGTAAGCACCAGTTTCAAACTTACCTCCCGCATGGAGCATAGTCATCACTAGCTCTAAAGCAGATTTTTTATATTTTGGAATTATGTCTACCGGAATGCCGCGCCCATCATCGTAGACAGTCATATAACCATTTTCTTCTATGACTATATGTATATTTTTTGCAAATCCAGCAAGAGATTCGTCGATGGCGTTGTCTACTATCTCATTTAAAGCATGATTTACGCCTGGTTGGCTAATTGTCCCGATATACATCCCCGGACGTTTGCGGACAGGCTCAAGACCTTCAAGTACGACTATAGATTCTCCGGAGTATTTATTATCGCTCATAATTCATTAAGAGTAAAAATCAATTATAACATATTTAGTCGAGCTATAGAAGGTATATATAGATTGTTGTGACAATATAAATACAATAATAAAAAAAGACCCTTTATCAGGGTCTTTTTTTATTTGATTATCACTGGATCCTTCTCCCGATATACATCGGGATCACGATGACTCGCTTCGCCACGTCTGACATGGCTTCGTTCATCACTTAAGTTCAGCTTTAGCGCCTGCCTCTTCAAGCTTTTTCTTGGCTGCTTCTGCCTCATCTTTCTTGACGGCTGTCAAGAGCTCCTGCGGAGCAGATTCAACCAATTTTTTTGCATCCATGAGTCCCAAATCCTGTCTAAGTTCGCGAACGGCTTTAATAGCACCAAGTTTATTCTCTCCTGATGCTGTAAGTACGACATTGAATGTCGATTTGGCTTCGGCCGGAGCTGCATCTGCGCCTCCAGCTGTAGCAGCGGCTGCTGGTCCCGCTGCCATCATAGGCATTGCCGAAACTCCAAACTTTTCTTCAAGATACTTAGCAAGATCTGCAAGTTCGAGTGCCGTGAGTTTTTCAATCTCCGTTGCTATTTTTTGCAGTTTATCGGCAAGTTTTACAGTTGAAGAAGATGTTTTAACTTCTGGTTTTGTTTCCGGTTTTTTTTGATCTTCGACTTTTTTTTCGTCTGCCATATATGAACACCCCCCTTTAATAGTATTAATTATTATTTAGCTTATTAGCTACTTAGCTTCTTAGATTTCTAATAAGCTAAAAAGCTACGACGCTAAGAATCTACTGCTTCGCTTTTTGACTTAAAACATAAACAAACTTCTGCATATTGTAAGTAAGAGCTCTGGTTGTCCTGGCCATTGGATTTTTGAGCGAACCGATGATCTTAGCAATCAGCTCATTTCGACGCGGCAAATTTGCCAATCGGATCATGTCTTCTTTTTGGTAAAGCTCGTTGTCGATGTATCCAAATTTAAAACTGAAATTTTCGTCCTCTTTTGTCGCGTTGTGATATTTTTTTAGCCCGTCTAGCCATTCACCTTTGAAAATTATCACTGCAGATTTGTTTGCAAGAGGAAGGACTTTTTTGGCGATATCTCTATATGATTTTTCAGACTGTGAAAGCTTGTTGACCGCTTTTTCAAAAAGAACGTTTTTAATGACCTTGAATGTGGTGTCTTGCTTTTTCAGATCACGACGGATCTGTTCAAGTGCTGTGTGTGTGGTCTTTTCAAAAGTGATTAATACGTAGTTAGCCGCGTGGATAGCATCGATGAGCCAGTCAACAATGGATTTTTTCTTTAGGTTTGCCATATTTTCACTTCGTCCGATAATTATCGGACTTACCAGAGGATTTATACCGAAATTTCCGGAACCTTTGGTATTGGTGAATTTTATAGTATACGAAACGATTTCTGAAAAAGCAAGGTTTAGATTTCTCCAAGAAGTTCCCGTAACGATTTCGTCGAACGCTCTTCCTTACCCTCTTTTTTCTTTTTCTTGGCGCTCAAGATTTTTTTGTATTCTTTGGCAGCTTCAGCTTTCTTCAAAAATTTATCAACAGTACCCTTGGTATCGACAAATTTATGCTCGCCGGTAAAGAAAGGATGACAGTTTGAGCAGATATCAACGGCTATAGACTGTTTGGTGGAACCTGTTGTGAATTTATTGCCGCAGGCACAGGTTACAATGGTGTCTGTATAGAATTTTGGGTGTATAGATGCTTGCATAGGAAAGAATATTATAACAAATTTTTTTCCTTATCTGCTTCAAAAACCTTTTCCCATTTTCCATTCTCGATAATATCCTCAAGATTATGAAAACTTTTGTTGATGCGGTGGTCGGTAAGTCTGTTTTGAGGAAAGTTGTAGGTACGGATTTTTTCGGCTCTGTCTGCGGTCCCAACGTCTTTAACAAATGAGTATTGCATCCCGCGTTTTTTTTCCTCACCTAGTTGATAAAGTTTGCCGGCCAGAAGTTCCAGAGCTATCTGACGGTTGGCCTGCTGATGTCTTTCTCTACTTGAAGTAACTACGATGCCGGTCGGTTTATGAGTCAGTCGAACAGCAGAGGCAACCTTGTTAACATTTTGTCCACCATGGCCTCCGGCTCGATAAAACTGCCAGTCCAGATCGCCTTGATTTATTTGTATAGAATATTGCGAGATCTGCGGTGTAACCAAGATTACAGCGGTTGAAGTATGAATTCTGCCCTTTCTTTCTGTTGTTGGGATGCGCTGAACGCGATGGACGCCGGTTTCATATTTAAAAAAATTAAAAGCGTTTTCTCCTTTTATTCTTATAATTGTCTCCTCAAGATATTCGGCCTTCATCAGGTGTTTCTGGGCAAAACGAATATATGAAAGCAACAGTTCGCGTCCCCAGATCTTGGATTCATCACCACCGGCGCCGGGCAGAGCTTCGATAACAACGATGTTTGGATTTATTTGCATAGTTTGATGTAGTATTATACATTATCGATGATTTCTTGAAGAGAAAGATCTTTTTGCTCACCGGTTTTCATATTCTTTAATTTGTACTTACCTGACTTTACTTCTTCATCACCAATGACGATCACGCTCGGAATATTTTTATCATCAGCATATTTGAGTTGTTTACCAAGTTTTTCATCGTTACTTGGATAAATATCTACTTTAAATCCCTTTTCTCGAAGATTTACCGCTACATCAATAGATTTATTGATAAGATTGGAGTTAAATACTGTTACTAAAACATGAGCAGTATGTTTTTTCTCTAGCAATAGACCAAGCTGTTTTGCTGCTTCCAAAGTGCGATCAAACCCGACAGCAAAGCCGGTGGCCGGTATTTTTACACCTGAAATCGATTCAATCAAATTATCGTATCTTTCACCACCAAGTACAGACCCAGCAGAATATTCGGGTATCACTACTTCCCAGATTGGACCAGAAGAATAGGCAAAAGAGCGAGCTATGGTTGGTTCAAAAACGTATGATTCCTGACGGAAATTCATATTTTTTAAATAGTCAAAAATTACGTTAATTGTTTCATTAGGCCTAATATTTTTGATAATCTGTAGATACTCTTTTGCCTGGTTTATATCGATACCTTTTTGCTCCATTTCTCTGATAACTCCATCTTCACCAATCTTTTTTAGCTTATCTATAGAAACGATTGCCTTGTAGGGAATATTTTTAAGAAGGGCTCGATCGTTTACCAGAACTTGTGCATTCTTAAATCCAATTTTTCTGTAGATTTCAAGACTTAAAGCAATCACTTCTGCGTCGGCAATCGGCGAGGTAATCCCAAAAATGTCGGCATCGGCTTGTAAAAATTCACGATATCTACCGGCTTGCGGTTTCTCGGCACGATATACGGTCCCGATTTGATAACGCTTAAAAGGAAGCTTAATCTCATTTCTGTATTGTGCTACTATGCGAGCTGTAGGCACGGTCTGATCATAACGCATCGCCACCTTACGTCCCCCTTGATCGGTAAATTTAAAAAACAACTTTTCATCTTCGCCTATTTGTCCCTCAAATAAATCAGAGTATTCGAGTGTTGGAGATTCGAGAGGCTCAAATCCCCATCCCCTAAATATCGATCTTATTATATCGATTAGCCACTCACGAGCGCGAGCATCCTTTGGCAAAAAATCACGAAATCCTTTTAGAGTTTGTAGTTTTGTCATGTATTACTTGTAACTCATAACTCGTAACTCGTAACTCATAACTCATAACTCGTAACTCGTAACTCATAACTCATAACTCGTAACTCGTAACTCATAACTCATAACTCGTAACTTAGAGCTTAATAACTCTAAATTTATGTTCCAAGCTCCAAGCTCCAAGTTCCAAGCTCCAAGCTATTTAATTATTAAACTTAACCACTAAATCCTTCCAATGTCAGATTAAATGTTAATATTTCGTCATTCCTCCATACTTTGATCTGCACTCGGTCACCGATTTTTTTTTGAAGAATTGTTTTTGCCAGGCTGTCCTCATCTTCACCGCTCAATTTATTTCCATCTATTTCAGTTATTATATCGTCGGCTTGAATACCGGCCAGATCGGCTGGTGAATTTTCCACCACTGATTCGACATAAGCACCTTCCACAACTCCATTTAGTATAGCAGTCCGGCTATCAACCATCTGGTAACGCACACCAATATATGGTCTTTCAAAATTACTGCCCTGGTTTTTAAAAGACTGGATAAGTTCTTTGACAGTGTTTATAGGTATCGCAAAGCCGATGTTTTGACCTTCGTCCGCAATCGCAGTATTCACTCCTACCGCCCGACCCGATGAATTGAGAAGCGGTCCACCCGAGTTACCCGGACTTATGGCCGCATCTGTTTGGATCACGTTATCAAGCTCCTCAACAAAACCTTCAAAAGGAGATCCAGCTGTTATTCCCCGGCCAAGACCGGACACGACGCCAACAGTCACGGTATTTTGAAATTCTCCAAGAGGTGTACCAATGGCGATCGCCATCTGACCAAGTTTTATTTTAGTCGAATCTCCAAGAGGCAATGGTTTAAGATTTGTTGCATCAATCTTTACAATAGCAAGATCATTTAGAGGATCGCGATATATTTGCTGCACTTCATATTGTTCCTGATCGTTTGTGAGTACTGTATACTTTGCCTCCGTGTCAAGCACTACGTGTTTGTTGGTGATTATCAGTCCGTCATCGGATACGATAAAGCCACTGCCGATGTTTTGTTCGATAGTACGCTGCGGACCAGGCGCTACACGAAATGGACTAAAAGGATCAAACGGATTATACTCTACCCTGCTATCAGTGGTTGTTTTTGAAATTCCGATCGTAACAACCGAAGGTAAAGTATCTTCAACAACTTTAGTCACAACAGACTCCTGATAAACGACTCCTTGAGGTCCCGGTGTTTTTATATCAGATTTTGGACTTTGTGAAAATAATGAGGAAAAATTCCAGGATGAAAAAAAAGTGTCCTTATTTGACAAATATTGCTGTGTTACAGCTGCCGCCAAAATGATCACCGCAACAACAACGATCAGTGATTTTAAATGAACATTTTTCCAATTCATAGATACAATTATACTACTTACAATAATTTTAGAATGTTATTTTGTGAGCTCTTGGATCGCAGTCTTAAGTTGTTTATCATTATCGCTAGTTATAGTGTTGCCATCTTCAATCGTATTTTCTATCTCAATATCTGGTTTGATCCCGGTTCCGTTTATCCAGTCACCGTTTGGCAAAATCCATTTGGCAATGGTGACATGCAGGCCGGCTCCTGCTGACAGGTCGACCGCTTCTTGGACAGAGCCTTTTCCAAAAGATTTCATTCCCACCAGTTTGGCACGACCATAGTCACGCAGTGCTCCGGACAAAATTTCCGAAGCTGATGCCGATCCTTGATCAATCAAGACAACAAGCGGAATATCCAAAAGTTTACCGTTTCTTTTCACCGTATAAACCATGTTGTCAGTATCGGTCATTTCTTGAGTCACTATGACTTTACCCTTGTCTAAAAATTCAGAACCAATATATACTGCTCCTTCAAGATATCCACCGGGATTACTGCGTACATCCAAAATCATTCCGGCAATTTGACTGTTTTTCCATCTGTTTGCAATATCGTTTATGGCTTTATCCCATTCTTCATTTGTGTTGTCTCCAAACTGATTGAGCTTCAAATATGCGACAGATTTACCGTTATTTGATTCAAAAGTCAACTCAATCGAGGGCACATTTATTTCGTTTCTGGTTATTGCAATCGTCTTTTCCGCTCCTGATCTATTTATTGTCAGCGTGACCTTGGTACCTTTTTCACCTCTTATTTTAGATACGGTTTGAACCAATGTCCAGTCTTTGGTAGACTCGCCATCGACTTGGGTAATAATATCACCGGTTCGCAGTCCGGCTGTTTCTGCAGGAGAGTTTTTGAGTGGTGCTATAACCACAACTTGATTGTTTTTAAGACCAAGCTGTGCGCCAATGCCCTCGAATTTTCCGCCGAGTTCGTCTTTTGATTGTTTATTCTCCTCCGGAGTCATGAAGAAGGTATATGGGTCACCAAGTGCCGCCACCATACCTTTTATTGAGCCGTAAAACATTTTTTGCGGATCAAGCTTTGTATCATCAATATATTTTTGCTCTACCTTTTCCCATGTTTCCCAGAAAAGACTAAAATCAATATTTTTACCGTCATCATTTTTGATTGCAGGTGCATTGGCGTTAAAAACAGTGTGGGTATAGAGTTCTCGAGCATTTTGTTTAATATCCCACTCCGCATACTTATAGCCGGATCCAAAAAGCAGTACGGCTATTGCTGCATAAAGAAGATAGTTTGTAATCTTGTTTAAACGCATAAGAATTAAAGTTTACTAAATACTATTCGTAAAAGTATATTGATTTATTATCAACGCCTATGATGCAGAAAGGATACTTTTCTTTCTCAATATGTTCAAAATCTTCGACATTTTGCAAAATAATTTTTTTAAGCTCAATATTTGTCGGACTGTTTAAATGAGTGATAAAAGCTTTGGCTCCAAGTGTTTCGATCTTTGCCTGATCAAGAGAATTCAAAGCTAACCCAAAAATACATTTTTGAAAAATATCATCTTCGGTCAGAGGTTGATTTAAAACATCTAAATAATGCACAGATCCTCCAAAATAATGTTTGGTTTCACGCGTGTCAAATTTATTAGCCTTTTTTACCTTGACCTCAATACATCCTTCATCGATCGCCTCCACCTGTCCTTTAAAAAAACACATAGTCGTTTGCGAGCCTTCACTATCAAGCTCGAGTGTAATCGTACCCAGATTATGATCGATCTCTTTGATGAGCCCGTTTACAGAGCTCAAATACTGTTTTGTAGAAAACATAGCCTGATGTTCTGCCAGAAGTTCGCCCTTTTTTACCGTGTCCCCAACTACCTTTTTTAAAACGATAAATATTTTTTCGGGTTTAAAGTCAAGGATCTCGGCAAGAGGAATGCGAGTCATTTTTTTGCCCTTTTTTCTATGAAACGGTGTATTAAAATCGACTTTTTGGCCAAGCTTAAGGAAAAGCTCCGCATTTTTGGGAATTCGTACCGGAATTTTCATGAAAGCATTATAGCAGTTATGTTAGATCGCTTTCAATTTCAATTCAAAAAAATTATTCAGATTTCACCTTGATAGGAGGTATATGGAATTAATGCCAGAAAACGGGCATATTTTATCTGTTTTGACAGAGTGCGTTCGTGTTTGGCACAGACGCCACTGCGTTCACGACTGACTATTTTTTTTCGGGGTGTCAAAAATTTCTCCAAATTTTCGATGTCCTTATAGTCAGGCTCGAAATCGTATTTACAAAAAAAACATCGGTTCATAAATTTTAAAATGGTATATCATCTGGATTAACGTCTTCGTTTTCCTCTTTTTTTTCTGTCTTATCTTCATTTGCTTTTTTTTCTTCGTCTTCTTTATCTTCTTTTGCTGATTGATCTTGATCTTTGTCGTCGGACTTTGATTCTTCGGTTTTTTCGGCGGAGACCTTTGTATCTGTTGACGTTGACCTTGACACGGCATCTCGGTCATAACGTTTGCCGTCACTAAAAACAATAAAATCGTCAAGAACTATCTCGGTAATATGGCGTTCCTGGCCATTTTTGTCTGTGTATTCCCGATAGGTTATTCGACCCTCAAGATAGATTTTACGACCTTTTGACAACAGTTTACCGCAAAGTTCTGCTAGTTTTTGCCAAGCAACAATGCGATGATACTGGGCCTCTTCTTTGATCTGACCGTCCGCCGTTGTCCAGGATCTGTTGGTGGCAACTCCAAAAGTACATACTGCTGTCCCTGCCGGGGTATATTTCAATTCGGGATCGCGCGTCAAATTTCCCAGCAAAACAACCTTATTTATAGATCTGCTTGCCATAGTTTCTTATTTTTTTTCCTCTTTTTTAGCTTCAACTTTTTTAACAGTTGCCTTTTTGGCTTTACTTGAATAGTTACTTTTGATGATTAAGTATCTAATTACCATCTTATCATACTGGAGTTTTTTTTTGAAATCTGCTAGTTTGTCTGGCTCTATATTAATATGCCAGGTAAAAAATTCGGCATCTTTGATTTTATTAATCGGGTAGGCCAGCAGGCGCTTACCCCAGGACTTCTCATCTAGTTTTTCACCCTTTAGTGACTCTAACTCCTTTTGTAGTTGTGTGTTCTCCCCGTCTTTTTCAACAAGAAAGGTAAACTCGTAAGTGTTCATAAAATTGTTATATTCTTAAAAACATGAAACATAAAACAAAAAAATTTAAAACATGAAACCGAGTCTGACTTAGGTGAAACAAGTATACAAATTAGTGATCGAACACATTATAAAATAATAAAGTCATATAATAGTAAGAAATACTCAAAAAATCAAGTTAAATTTTATTATTCTGTCAATGAAATTCGCAAAATTGCCCGTTTTATTTTTTTTACTTTTTGCAATACTGGTCTTTACCCGCTTTGTAGGACTTGATTGGGGTTTGCCATATCCGATGCATCCTGACGAGCGCAACATGGTAGTGGCTATACTCGATATGAACTGTGCAAACGGCTTCAGTTTAGAATGTTTGAACCCCCATTTTTTTGCTTATGGACAGCTGCCGCTTTATCTTGGTCTTGTAACATTTAAGTTAATTCATTTTCTTTTTCCCGATGGTATGATTCATTTTCAGGCTGCGCTGGCATTACGGATCAATTCCGCTCTTTTTTCCGTCTTTACGGTAATAGTTCTTATGAAAATGATCAGACTTTTTGACGTAAACAAAAAAGTCGCGCTTATTTTTTTCTATATAATGTCTGTGTTCACACCTGCTTTTATCCAGTTTTCGCACTTTGGCACCACCGAATCACATCTCATGTTTTTTTATACCTGTCTGGTTTATCTTTCTCTCAAATTTATTTTCCAGCAATCGAACTTAAAAAATTTTGCGATCATGTCGGGAATTGTATTTGGACTGGCACTTGGAACAAAAATATCTGCTATCATTTTTGCCCTCATACCGTTCTTTGCTATCCTTTTTCACATTTTTACCGAAAAGAATAATTATCTAACTAAAAAGCTAATATTATTTTTTGTCGGATTACTTCTATTAATATCATTTACACTATTGTTTTTTATCATTTCCTCGCCGTATAACTTTGCCTCCTGGAACGAGTTTATCGGCTCGATGCGCTATGAGTCTGAAGTAGGCCTGGGGGTTTATCGTGCTTTTTATACAAAACAGTTTGAGTATAGTTTGCCCATCCTGTTTCAATCTGTCAAGATATTTCCCTATGCATTGGGGATGCCGATATATCTTCTGTTTATTTTAGGATTTATATTTTTACCTTGGAACAAAACTTATAACTTTGTGAGGTTCCAATTTTTACTGTATTTTATACCGACTGCATTTCTGTATGCTAAATGGACCCGGTTTTTAGTTCCGGTGTTTCCGATCATGGTTTTTTTTGCAGGAATGTTTTTTATCCATATCTTTCAAAAAATTACTTTAAATAAATATCTTCTTCATACGATTTTTACCATCATTTTTATACTTACAATTATTCCCGGTATAGCTTATCTGGCGATTTACCTGAACACGGATGTCAGATTTACTGCCTCGTCATGGATTTATCGTAATCTTCCAAATGATGTATATGTGCTTGCAGAAACGGCAAATGTCATAGACATTCCGGTGCCTGCCCCGAATATGAATGAAGCAGAATACATAGGCAAACATTATAAAACGGTTTCTTTTAATTTTTATGATGTTGATTCAGACAGACTGCTTTCACAGTTACTTTCAACACATATCAATCAGGCAGGATATTTTTTTGTCCCCTCAAGGCGCATTTTTGCAAATCATACTTGCTATCAGTTTCAGGAAACGCTGATTTCCGCAACTATTCAGGGT
The DNA here is from genome assembly GCA_001789555.1 of Candidatus Roizmanbacteria bacterium RIFCSPHIGHO2_12_FULL_38_13. Taxonomy (GTDB): domain Bacteria; phylum Patescibacteriota; class Microgenomatia; order UBA1406; family GWC2-37-13; genus CAYNLS01. Next base: position 12,930 of record MFZZ01000034.1, on the reverse strand, counting down.
TATCAAAACGATCGCTGCTATATTTTGAATAAAAAATATTCCCGGCTTCATGACTATTACAATCAACTATTTAACAATTCATCAAAATATACTCTCGTAAAGGAGTTTAGCTCATATCCCCGAATTGAAGTGTTTGGGCATAAACTAATTGAGTTTCCCGATGAAAATGCCGAAGAGACCTGGACGGTCTTTGACCATCCGGTGATAAGAATTTACAAGAAAATTTGAAAAATTACATTTACGGCTACTTTTTTACGGAAATGGATCAGATTGAGTTGGAGGATTTACATCAGGATTTAAACGCTTTAAAATGCTGTCTGCCCCAGGTCCATCAAATTGCACATTTTCCATATCTCTTCGAGGAAGAGGCATAGTATAGCCATTTGGTAAAGTCACAGTAGCCTCCGGTGGTGGTGGTTCATATTTTGGGTCAATTTCATAAATTGCTACCATAATTATTTCATCTCCTCTCTAATCTAGACAATTAAATTAACTATATTTCGAATTTTACAACTTTATTAATAAATTTAAGATACAGCAGCAGTATGTATCTTGTTCTCTGAATAGGGTAAGAGTTCACGGTCTTTGACACAGGTTGTCATTCCCTCGCCGTGCCTGCCGGCAGGCAGGAAGGAGGGAATCCAGACTAAATATACTTTTATGTGGTATTAATCGACTGGATCCCCGTCTTCACGGGGATGACACAAAATATTAATTGACATGTTATGATACAGTTTTGTCAAGACTTGTGAACTCTTAATTTTTAGGCTTGTCGTTGACAAGTATTTATCATTTTGCCATAATTACATAGATATATGAACAACAAAAATATTGTTATTTTTTTTGTTAGTTTATTGGCTTTTTTGTTTGTAGTAAAAGTTTTTAACATCTCCTATCCTTTGCAGATCACAAATACTGCAAAATCAACAGAACTTTCAGTGATAGGTGAAGGAAAAGTCGAAGTAGTGCCCGACGTGGCTTACGTAGATCTTGGTATCTCGGTCAACAACGCGCCAACTGTCGAGTCGGCTCAATCGCAGATAGATAAAACCAATGAAGCCATTATCGAGGCCATGGCCAAGTTGAATATCGAAAAGAAAAACATTAAAACCTCAAACTATTCGATATTTCCAAGTTATCGTTATGACGAAGGACAGGACACGATCACAGGCTACAACGGTAATGTAACGATCACGGTAAAAACTGACAATCCCCAATCAACCTCACAGGTGATCGAAGCTGCGACTGCGGCAGGTGCCAATCAGGTACAAAATACGCGCTTTGAGGTCGAGAATCCGGGTAAATATCGAGCCGAAGCCAGAAATAAAGCAATTGAAAATGCGAAAAGCCAAGCTGAAGATCTGGCTAAAAGTCTTGGAATAAAACTTGGACGAATAGTTAATGTCGTTGAATATTCTCCCGATAGTGGAGGTATTGTGCCTGTTTATGCAAGAGAGGCGGCTACGGGTCTTGGCGGAGGCGGGCCAAGCCTGGAGCTGGGTTATCAAAACATTACCTCTGTCGTCACACTGTATTTTGAAAAGAAATAGTTGTCCTACAAAGTATGCCACTTGATAAGCTGTTTAATCCGCGATCGATTGCTATTGTCGGTGTTTCAAAAGATATCCAAAAAGTCGGCCATCTGACAGCAAAAAACATGCTCGATCAGGGTTATACCGGCGGACTGTATTTTGTCAATCCTTCCGAAAAATCTATTTTAGGAAAAAAAGTTTATCAAAAGCTTGAAGATGTAAAAAAGCATGTAGATCTGGTGGTATTTGCAACTCCGGCAAAAGTCACTCTTGAATTGCTTGATAGCGTTTATAAAACTGGTTGTCGCAATGTGGTGATTTTTGCCGCCGGCTTTAAGGAGTCTCATACGCCGGAAAGTGATGAGCTGGAAAAAGGCTTGATAAAAAAAATAAATAGATACAATCTCAAAGTTCTAGGTCCAAACTGTATTGGTTTTGTCAATACTACTTTGGGTGTCAATGCAACTTTTCTCAAACTCAAGTCTCCAGTTGGAAATATCGGCATCATCTCCCAGTCGGGTGCCTTGGGGAGCGCGCTTGAAGATTACTTTGCCGCACATACCAACCTCGGATTTTCTTATTTCATCAGCTTGGGAAACAAAAGCTCGATTGACGAATCAGATTGTTTGAATTTTCTTGTCAAGGACAGAAAGACAAAAGTGATAGGTATGTATCTTGAGGATGTCGTAAACGGAAATAAGTTTAGGCAGGCACTACATCAAGCTTCGAAACATAAGCCGGTAATCATTTTGAAGGGAGGAACAACGCAAGCAGGTTCAAAGGCGGCAATTTCACACACAGGCAGCATGGTCGGTGACGATCAGGTTTTCGACTCTGCCATTTTGCAGTCAGGGGCGATCCGTGTCAATAGCTACGCGCTTTTCCAACAGTTGATCATGCTTTACAGCTTTAACCGTATTCCTCTATCGCGACGCATACTGGTTTTGTCAAACGCTGGAGGTATGGGGGTCTTGCTTACCGATGAGATAGTCAAATCAGGGCTCGAGCTTATCACAATTTCCGAGGAGACCAAGAAAAAACTGTATAAAGCGTTTTCCGAGATAAAAAAAATTACCGTTCATAACCCTATTGATCTTCTTGGAGACGCCAGCGCCTTTGATTATGAAAAGGCGATTAGTCTGACTCAAAAGGAGCAAAATATCGGCGCGACAGTAATTTTACTTACACCACAAGCAAATACCCAGATAAGCGAAACAGCAAGTGTAGTTGCCGATGCGCAAAAAAAACTGGATCGTGCAAATAAATCTAAACGAAGTCCCATTTATCCTGTTTTTATGGGCGGATATTCTGTACACAAAGCAAATAAATTTTTTGAAAAACAAAACATGAAGTATTTCAAAACTTTCGACGATTTACCCGGGCTTCTTTCGACATTAAGTGATCGACAAGAAAGACTGGTCGTACTGAACTCAAACTCAAAACAGGTAGACAATATGAGTCTTGCCGCACACACACTTGACATTAAGGCGCTTTTTCTTGAAAGTCAAAACAAAACCGTGATGAATCAATACGATTCACTCAAGCTTATGGATTATGCCGGTCTCAAAATTGCAAAAACATATCATGTTACCTCGGAAGAAAATTTGAAAGCGGTTATCTCAAAAGAAGGCTATCCTTTGGTCGCTAAAATTGCTTCGGAAAAAATTACTCACAAAACCGAGGTTAAAGGAGTTATTACCGGCTTAAACACATGGGAAGAGCTGGTTAACGCCTATTTACACCTCACACAGATCACCGATAAACGATCTGGCTGCTATATTCAAAAGGAGTACAGCGGATACGAACTTATAGTCGGCGCCAAACGCGACAAAACTTTTGGTTGTGTTGTGCTTGTTGGCATGGGAGGTATCTATGCAGAGCTTCTTAAAGAGGCGGTGGAGTTTGTTTATCCATTTTCTTACAAGTATTTTATTTACACTTTAAAAAAAACCAAGCTCCATGCATTTATTAAAGGTTATAGAAATAAGCTAGCTCTCGATATATGGCGTCTTTACGAAGTTGTCAGTCGTATCGGTGCACTCATGGAGTCATTTAAGCAGATAAAGGAGATAGATATTAACCCACTTATTGCAGATGGGAAAAAGATGATGATTGTTGATGCAAGAGTTGTTATTTAGACTGATAAAGTATTATCTTCAAGTTTTTTTATTCTTAAGTCATGATCTCTTAACCAGTCTTCGTGTGATTTATGTAATGTATTTATAAATTCGAACGTCTGTCCTATCTGATTTGAAAGTTTTTCGTCAATCATTGTATCAACTCTGTTATAGATTTCTTCAGTCTGGATAGCAAGTTTATCATCTATCATTTTGGACATTCTCTTTTCTGAAGCTTGAATTTCGGTTCTAATTTCAGTTCTAACAAGTTTACTTATTAGATTTAGATCATTTTTAGTTAACATGTTTTTATACAATTACATACTAAATTACTTAATAATACTTGTCAACTTTTTTAATACCCACAGTGTTCGTAAGGACATAAAACTCTGTCGCAACAAACCTTTTCTCCGTTTAGAAGTTGGACAATTCGTTTATAGTTACGAAGAAGTGATCCCTTCAGATACCACAAGTTATTTGGTTTTAACAATTTTTTTAGTCTATCGGCAGCTTCAAAAATGTCATCGGCATAACCTATCCTTTCTTTAGAAAATCCATTTTCGATTGCAGACTTGACTGTGTATCTTCTTAGCGGTCCGATACACAAAACATAGTCGAGTTTTAATTTGCAAATTTCAATTCCCGTTTTTTTATGCTCGGAAACTGGGTCATCAAGCTCGCCCATCTCGCCGATCACAGCGATTTTTCTGCCTTTGGTGTAAGGGATTTGTTCAAGCGTTTCGAGTCCTGCCCGGGTACTGTCGGGATTGGCGCGCAGTGAATCGTTCAACAGTAGAGTATTCATCGGTCCCTTTTCGAGATTCATTCGACCTTGAAGTGGTTTAATTTTTTTAACAACTTTAATAAATTTATGTTGGAAATTGTTCTCTGGTTTGATCGCTTTCAATAGACAATATCCCGCCATGACAGTGTAGATATGATGAACTCCGATTAGGCCTGTTTGGATTTCGTAAGTTTCTCCCTCATCATTTAATTTAAATGAAGTTCCGTCGAGTGAAACCTTCAGAGAATGATTATCAACTTGCACATTTGAGCCAGCACTGATTCCGTAAAAAATTGTTTTTGTCTTAGTCTGGGATGACATTGATTTAACATTTGCGTCATCTCCGTTCAAGATCGCATAACCATGAGCAGGTAAAATTTCGATTAGCTTTCTTTTTTCCTTAATGAGATTTTCCATTGAACCGAGATGATCGTAATCTGTGTGAACAGGCGAAATGCCGGTAACGATGCCGATTGTCGGTTTTGCGATCTCCAGGTGATAATCCATTTCTTGCGGGGTGTCTATACCTAGTTCCCAAACTACATATTTTGTCCAAGGCATGACTTTGAAAGCAGTGATAGGGACATTGAAGATAGTATCAAGATTGATATCGGTTGCGACTGTTGGACCGAATGCCTCAAGCACTTTGGCAACGAGCAAAGTCGTGTTTGTCTTGCCATGACTTCCAGTAATGCCGATTTGTAAAGCGGGCATAATCGAGAGCCATTTTTTTGCCAAAAAACGACGCGTGTCGTGAAAGAGTTTTTTGAAACCTTGTGGTTTGTAAGTTGACATGCTCATTTTTTCTTTATCCGATAACCACCATCTGTATCCTCGACAATATAACCTTTTTCTTCGATTTGTTTTCGCAGTTCGTCGGATTTTTTAAAGTTTTTTGCTTTTCGTGCTTCTATTCTTTGATTAGCAAGTTCGATGAGCTCTTTAGGAATTTTACCTTTTTTGATGTCCTTTAATGCTAAACCAAAAACCTCATCAAAATCGTATAATAATTCCATTTTTTTCGATGAAGATAATTTGGACTTTAACATATTCCACATAACGGCAAGCGCCTCGGAAGTATTCAGATCTTGTGATAATGATTTTGAAAACTGTAATTTAAAATCATTAAATAAATTTACATTTGGTGATTGATTTTGTGGAGAAGTTATTTTTGATAATCTTAAATCCAAAACAATATTTTTGATTTTTTCTAAAGTTTCTTGAGCCGCCTCTGCCGCTTCCCACGTAAAATTCATTTCTTGCCTGTAGTGGGTTTGTAAAAATAAATAGCGTATCGCGAGCGGGTCGATATTATGTTTCTTTAAATCTTCCAAAGTATAATAATTTCCTTTCGATTTGCTCATTTTTTCGCCATCAACATTTAAAAAAGCATGATGTACCCAGAAGCGAACAAATTTATTACCTGTTGCCGCCTCTGATTGAGCGATTTCATTTTCATGATGCACGGGAATATGATCAATTCCTCCAGTGTGAATATCGATTGTTTCTCCAAGATATGCCATGCTCATTGCCGAACACTCAATATGCCAGCCTGGAAAACCGTCTTCCCAAGGGCTGTCCCAGTGCATGCTGTGGTCTTTAAATCTGCCGACTCTTTTGAACCAAAGCGCAAAATCGGCCGGATGTTTTTTATTTGGATCGATATGAATTTCACCTCTTGCCGCTTGCTTTTTTTCTTCAAGCTTTTGACCCGATAAACTGCCATAAGAAGGAAATTTGGTTATGTCAAAATATATTGCTTCATCTGTTGCATAGGTCAGATGCTTTGCCTCAAGTCGTTTGACCAAATCAATCATTTGTTTTATATGATCGGTTGCCTTCACTACTTTATCTGGACGAATTATGTTCAATGCGTCCATTGTTTCAAAAAACTTATCAGTATAATATTTTGCTACATCCCAGACAGTTTTGCCTGATTTTTTAGCACCTTTCTCCAGCTTGTCCTCGCCGCTGTCATCATCACCGGAGAGGTGTCCAACATCGGTGATATTCATAACATGCTCAACTTCGTAACCGACATACTTCAGGGTTCTTTTCAATATGTCATCCATCGTATATTTTCGCATGTGACCTATGTGGGTTTCGTCATAAACCGTTGGTCCGCAGGTGTAAAGTGTTACGGTTTTATTATGAATGGGTTTGAATGTTTCAACTTCTCGTGAAGCGGTGTTATAAAGTTTCATGTTTATGCTGATAGTCTAATACCGACCGGAAAAATAATCAATCCGAATGCTTTTAATAGTGAAATTTATTATGATTAAAGTTAGATGAAAAAACTAGTTATTTTATTTGGTCTATTTATTCTGATTTTGACATTTGACCGCGGTGTTTTTGCTCAACTGGTTGGTGAGGTCACGCCTGCACAATCAAACGACCAGACCACACTTCGAGAAACTTTATTAAAAATTTTTAATCTTTATGGAACTAATAACGAGACTCAATCGCCTGCTTCCAGTACACCTACTCCGACCAGGACTAACCCCGGAGTAGGTGGCCAGCAACAAGGAACACTAAATTTTTCGGTCAGTTCTATTCCATCACCTCAAGCTCAACAGTCCGGAGTACAACAAGTTGACTGGGTTTATGGAGGTCAGGGAGTATGTTGGAGCGCGTGGTCTGTAGGAAGTTGTACGCTGTTTTCACACGAAGGCGGCCTGACGACACCTTCGATGCGTGATCTTGATCATGATGGCTCGATAGACGTTGAATGTTCGGAGGGAAATGGCAGTCGATTGTCTACGTCGATCAAAAATGTTTCTGATAGGCCTATTACGATCAATTGTGAAAGATATACCTGTGCAAATTGCACTACCGGCAATGGTTCGCATGCACAATGTGACGGCGGGATAGACAATCGGGCTATCAGAGTCTTTGACGAGGTTACTATTACTGCAGGGTGTACAGCAACTTGTACTTTAAGCGGTGCCTATGGTAGCTGTCTCGCAAGAACCACTGCGCCCGATACTCCCGATCAGCCCGATTTTCCTAATTTAACACCAACTCCGACTTCTTCTCTACCACGACCGACAACTAATCAGCCAACATTACCAACGTCAACACCGGGACAAACCACTAATAACAATCTAAATTCAAAAATTAATGAAAAAATTACCGACTCAAATATAGAATCAATTATTAGAAATCTTGTTGACGATGATGCGACTCCAGATTTTGATCAGAAACAAACCCGTCTAACAGGTACTCGTGGGTATAAAAATGAAATGAATTATCTTCTTGATTTATTTGTCAAAGCGGGTATTCAGGCCGAGATCCAGACGGCAACCGGTGTTGATGCCGGTTACTCCAATCTTAAATGTCCAACAGATGTCCCTATATACAATCTTGTTGCTAGAATTAACGGAAAGAGTACTGATAAATACATTTTGTCGGCGCATCTTGACTCAAGAGAGGAAAATTTAGATCCAGATTCACCCGCACCGGGTGCAGATAGAAACGGAAGTGGCGCTGCAGCTGTAGTTAGCGCCGCACTTTCGCTGGCTGGTGAGCAGCCGGAAAAAACTATGGAGTTTGTTTTATTTGGGGGAACGGAACAAGGACTTTGCGGCAGCGCATTTTATATGCAAACCGTAAAAAATAGCAATCAGAATATTCTTGGGGCGATCAACCTTGATATGATCGGTAACCCTTCCGCCGATGGCTCGCAATGTGTGAATGTCGGTTATCGGACAAATCAGGATAGAGTAATTGCCGCTAAAATAGTCTCATCACGTGATGAATTAAATATAAATCTGGCAGGAAGTCTAATTGCTACCAATTACGATGCTTCAAATCACAAACATTTCAATGACAATGGAATTCCGACAGCAATAGTCATGGAATGCAACCTAAACGATAGATATTTTACCCAAAATGATACTTTGCTGGATGAAAATGGCAACTATTTAATGAGCATTCCTCAAATCACCAAAACGGCAAAAATGGTGGCAGCCGCACTCGTAAGGCTTTCAGAAGAAGGTCCCACAGTTCCAGATCAGCCTAATAATGAGGGTATTCCACCTCCCGGTAGTCCTCCACAAACAAAGCCATCCCCAACTCCACGTCCTGTAGGTTCATTACTTCCAGTTGGATTTCATTATTTTCATTATGAAGATGAAGTTAATCAATTCCCTCCAACATTTATTTATGGAAATTTGAATAGATCATATGATGCCTCAAAAACTCAAAGAGAAATTGCAGGTCTTGCCGCAATAAACGGAAATGTTACCAAAATGCTGCTCGTTTCGGAGTACGCCGCGCTTGAGCAAATTCTCAACAATCATTCTGTCGCGATTAGAGAAGCTGGAATTACATGGATTGGTCTTAACGCAGAGCGTGACGGTAGAACCCCGGGAGATGAACTCAATAATATTTTTTCCTCGGATACTTCATCAAATACTTTAAATCGTTATGGTAGACTCGTTGCGCAATACGGATTGAAATTGATGTTTGGTCCGACTACGCCAATGTGGAATGGCTATTTTGGAGGCAGAGATGTGGCAAGGGGTGATACGGTTGTTGCCGAAGCAATGTTTGGCGACACCTGTGCGCTTGACGGGATCGCATTTCAAGAACAAAACCAGCTGGGAAGCTCGGGAAATGCCGAAGAACGAAAAAACGTGATCGCGGCAAGAACAAAATTTTTCAGAGCGCTCCAAGCAAGTTGCCCCGATTTTGAGGTCCAGGTTCAGATAATGCCGCAGCAATGCGAGCAAAATTTGTCTTGGGAACAGTGTCGCGAGTTTTACAGATCGTTAAGTGCGCTTAGCGGAGATGAACAAGTTAATTCGCTTGGTATTTGGGCAAATCCGAATCAAAATGAGAAAACGACAGCATTAGAATTTGTTAGATTTTTACGACAGTAATTTATGGAAAACATTCTTGCAATCATCGAATATGAATCGGAAGCAGATTATTCATTTTTGATAAAAAATATTGAGAGTTTTTTTTCATCATATGAGAATTATGGTCAGGGAACAAGCGTCATGCTTGCTTTGATAAATGCCGATCAGCAAGCTGCGATAGTCAGAAAAGGTTTGAATGTACAAGTCGTCGAAAACAGTCCTGACATTCAAAACTACGTTTTACTCTATCATCCTGTTGAAAATCAAGGTTCGAAACTAGCGGACCTTGGCGAGGTTT
>MFZZ01000034.1:0-3327 GCA_001789555.1 Candidatus Roizmanbacteria bacterium RIFCSPHIGHO2_12_FULL_38_13 | reverse complement strand
TGGCGATAGTAATTTTTAGGAGATTACGAAAGAGTTAAAATCGGCTCCCTGCCGTCCTCTACATCAAAAAGCTCCTGATTAAAAAATTTTATTTTCTTGGGAGTGATTTTGAACATCCGTCCTTTTATGACTTTATTTATCATATTTTCATAACTTATTTCACTGCCTTTATAGCCTAAAGATTTCTTCCATAGATTCACAGCGTGTTTTATTTTATTTAAATCACTTATCTGTTTTACTTTTCCATAAATCTGCAGTCCTTTCTTCAGATCAGTGAGTTTCTGATTGGAATCCGAAATTGCCACTGCGACTTCAGGATTCTTTTCAATTTGTTTAACGTGAAGTGTCTCGGGACTGCTTAGGAAATATAAGTTTAGATCGTTATCAAATGTGTAATATACTGCAGCGATCCAAGGATGATTACCTTGAGTTGCTATAAACATAAGCTTATGCTTTTTAAGAAAATCGTGAAGGAGTTTTTTGGTGAGTTTCATATCATTTCTGATATTTATCATTCAGCTTTGAAATTTTATTGAGTAATTCTTCACCGGGTTTTGGAATATTATCTCCCAGTTTCCAGTATTTTCCTTGATGATAAATAAGAGGCTTTTTTGCATGATCTTCCTGAAAGGCAACTATCTGTCCGATAAGCAACGGGTGATCTCCGATGTCTTTGGTGTCAATAAGTTTGCATTCGGCATTTAAGCAGGCGTCTTTGACCATGAGTACATCAATATTTTCAGCTTTATAGAATTTAATCCCCATTTCCTCAAGCATCTTTATTTTGTCAACATTTTTAGCAGATCTGTTTCCTGCAGTTGCAGATAAAACATTTTGCTGTTCGGAGGCAATATTAACACCAAAAACTTTTGTCGCAATTATGTTTTGATAAGTCGCCTTATGACTGCGTATTGCTAGGGCAATCAGCGGCGGATCATATGATATCTGATGTGTCCATTCGCAGGACATGACATTGTATCCAAATGGGCCATTTGTAGTGATTAGGCCGACATTGGTAAGAAAGGAGGTAATATTGTCGTCTGAAGTTATTGTTTTGGTCATTTGTTTGCGATTACCTTTTCATAATAAAGCCATAGCGACGACGTTATAAAAAATACTACTGACAAAGAAGTCCGAAGTTTGTCGCATATTTATATTTTTAGGCATAAGGCTAGTATAACATGTTAAACGATATTAGCTTTTTTACTAAGTTTATGGTCGGAGTGACTGGACTTGAACCAGCGACCTCACGGTCCCGAACCGTGTGTTCTACCATCTGAACTACACTCCGTTATCCTATAGTATTGATTTTATTGATAAATACGGTATAATTTGTTATTACAATTATATCAGCAATATGTTTCAATCCATAAGCTCGTTTATTACTGCTCCACAAACCTTTGTGGTTTTACAAGTATTGGTGGTAACACTTTTTGTTGCATTATTGTTTATTTGGTCGACTTACAATGCGTTTGTCGCGAAGATGAATCAGGTAAAAAATGATTTTTCCGACATTGTTGTTGAGTTACAGCGACGTACATCACTTATCGAGCAACTTGTACTCATGGTCAAGGAATATGCCAAGCATGAAAAAGGTACTTATGAAAATGTCGCCAAAGCTCGAAGCGCTTTGGATACTTCAAAATCTATTGATGACACAGTGAAAGCCGAAAATATGATTACTGACACACTTCGCTCGTTGTTTGCGGTTGTTGAGAATTATCCCGATCTGAAAGCTCAAGAAAACTTCAAATCTGTGATGAGCAGTCTTGAAGACACTGAAAATAGAGTTGCGAAGTATCGTGAAGGGTACAACATAACGGTACAAAGATACAATAATTCGGTCGAGATGTTTCCAAGTAACTTGATTGCAAAGCTTTTTAACTTCAAGTCCGAAGACTACTTTAAGGTCGATGCTCAAAACATTAAATAAATCTTATGGTTTTCAAAACCAATTTATCGCAGATTAATAAAAAAGCTAGAGCTCTTCTTGGTTGGTCGAGCCTTTTATGGTATTTGTTATTTCTAGGATATGTCTCGCTTGGTGCGGGAACAGGTCATTTTTATTCGCAGAATTTAAAACCCATTGAAAATGTTTTATCGGCTATGGCCAAAGGCTTTATCAGCTCATTTGAAAACGAACCATCTTCACTCAAACCTTATGACAGGTACATAAATGTGGAAATAAATAATGAGTTAAATACTTCGACTAAATCTAATTCCGAATCTCCACAACCAACTGTCATTCGTTACACTTATCCGACTATAAAGCCTGGAGAACTCGGCAGTGATGAATGGAGTACAAACTTTTGGAAAGATTATAATGATACAAAACAAAATATTGAAAACTCAAAGATAAATAATGAGCAGTTTCAGTCTGACTTTGATCAGCGTGTATCTGAAATGAATGCAGAATATGAGCAGAATGTTAATAAAGCAAAAGAAGAGCAACAGCAAAGAATAGATCAGATGAATCAGGAATGATGTAAACAAAATCCAATTTTTGTAAATAAATTACTGCTTACCTCTTCCGGGCTTTATTTCAGGCGGTAACATAGTATTTGCTTTCAGATTGGTTTTCCCGAAAATATTTTTCCTTACCTTTCCTTTAGGAATTTCCCCGGTCCTTGATTTCAAGTTTTTTTCTTCTTGTCGTTGTTTCTCTGCTTTTGTATGTTCCTCCTGAAGTTTTTTTTCTTCTTCTTCGCGCTTCCTTTTTTCATAGTATTCCTCTTCTTCCTTTTTGTATTTTTTAAAAAACTTTATTCTTTTCCCTTCCATTATCTGTTCCGGAGTCATCTGTTGACGTAGAGCATCAAGCTGCGATTTATCCTGATCGGCATAAGCAGTGTTAAGTTTATCTAAATCTAAGGCAGAAAAATTGCCCGGTTTATTTGTAAATTCTTTTGTGACAGGTAGTTTTTCTTTCGAAAATGCAGGAAGTCTATTTTTATTTTTTTCAATATCTCGTTCAAAACTATCCTGAATAATGATTTTCTTTTGTTGTTTGGTCTTCATTAAGAATAATTATAACCGAAGATATTATGAAGTTTTATTTTTCAACACGTTATTTTCGAGTTTAACGATACGGACATCATGATCCTCGATCATATCTCGATATCCGGTAAGAATCGAAAATTCATCCTGCATATGCTTAACTTCACCAATAATTTCGTCTTTGAGTAGATAGATGTCATCGTTGAGCTTCACAAATTTGTTTTCTAAAATCTTAATACTCAAATAATTCCTGCTAATGTTATTACGAATATCTAATAATTCTCGACTTAACTCCTTTTTTAATTCGTTGATCAATACTTTATTATTTCT
>MFZZ01000033.1 GCA_001789555.1 Candidatus Roizmanbacteria bacterium RIFCSPHIGHO2_12_FULL_38_13 | reverse complement strand
GGATGACACAAAATATTAATTGACATGTTATGATACAGTTTTGTCAAGATTTGTGAACTCTTACAATAGACGACGTACGTATATTCAACTATGCCCTCACGTCCGCGCAGGTGAAGACGGTTATGAATAGTGGGGCTGTGAGGTTTGAGTAAATTGTAGGAGGGGAGTTAAAGGTAGGAATTCTCCTCCTTTACTAAGGAGGAGTACCCGCAGGAACGTCAGACGTTCCGCAGGGGGAGGTGGTTTACATAACACATGGAAATTTATAACCATATAAAACTCAAAAGTCGCAGAAAGCAGCTAAGAAATAATTTAACTGTTTCAGAAGCTAGTTTATGGAAGTATTTAAAAGGGAGAAGATTTCATAACAAAAAGTTCAGGAGACAACAGAGTATTGGTTCATATATTGTAGATTTTTATTGTCCTGAAGAAAAATTAATAATAGAACTCGATGGAGAAGTTCATAAAAACGATAAAGTTTATAGAGAGGATAAGAAGAAGATGGAATATTTTGAAGAGTTAGATCTAAAAGTGGTACGTTTTGAAAATAATTTGATTTACAAACATCTTGAGTTTGTTTTATCAAGGATTGAAAACGTAATGTTTAAAACCACCCTCTCCGACGTAACGTCGGAGACCCCTCCTTAGTAAAGGAGGGGAATAATCAGGGTGCCGTGCGGTTTGAGTAGATCCACCACCTCGTCCTCACCTGATTCTATCTGAATTTGCTTTATACCTGCGCTATACTATTCCTATGAAAAATCGTAAAAACACGATCCTTTCATTTACCGTATTGTACAAAAAAGATCCTGATGGCGGGTATGTTGTTTTTGTTCCTGCACTTCCAGGTTGCCACACACAAGGCGAAACTATTGAAGAAGCAGAAAAAAATATTCAGGAAGCAATAGAATTGTACTTAGAAAGCGTCAGAGCACATAGAGAAGAACTTCCACAAGAATCATCAATTCTATAAGGGACTGTACAAGTACACTATCCGACAGCGATATGAAGAATTTACCGTCTTTGAATGCCCATAAAGTTATTAAAGCTCTTAAAAAATGTGGCTTTGTGCAAGACAGACAAAGAGGATCGCACCTGGTACATAGCGGGAAAACCATAAAAAAACCTCTGCTGCAATCTATCATAGAAGACGATGCCGGGATGACAGTGGTTATGAAAACCACCCCTCCGCCTATGGCGGAACCCCTCTTTTTCCAAGGAGGGGAATAGCTGGGTGAGGTTTGAGTAAATTTACTTGAGAAATTTTTCTATGTTTACTCCTGTTTGCTTCAATATTGCATGTAGAGTGCCTTTAGGTACATCCTTTACATGCATCGGTATCACTACTAGTTTAAAGGATTTAGGATCATAAAGAATCACATGACTTCCACTTTGTCTATCTTTAATAAAACCAAGTTTTTCAAATCTTTTGATTACCTGTCTTGGTTTCAACGAAGGTAATTTAGGCATACGATGATCTATGAGAAGAATTATTGTTTATAGTAATTTTTGAATAAAAGGTATTATCTTCATTCGGGATGTCTTCACCATGGTCTTTGAGACTTTCAATATATAGTTTGACTGCATCTTCAATCATGTTTTTTGCTTCATCTAGATCTTTACCATAGGAAACACATCCTGGTAACAAGGGAATATAAACAGTATATCCTCCTTTTGGCTCTTTCTGATATATAGCTGTGTAATTCATGCTTTAATTATACTTTAATAAAAGCAGTAATAAAGATATAGTTTTCAACTACTCACTTATACCCCCCAACAAGTCAAAACCGAGATGGCAGGTGGAGCGGTGAGATGACAGGCAAGGACGGTGACCCACAGAGGTATATTGGATATGTAATGTTATATAATGGTATAACAAAAATTGTTATACTTGTACAAATGATGTTTCATTTTCTTGCCAAACTGCGCAGTCATCCCATCGAATCGATCCTCATAACTACGGCTTTGTTAATAACGGTTATTACAGGAGTAATTTATTTTCACTCTTCAGAAGAAAATAACGATGAAGTTCTTGCCGTAAGTGATCAATCTGCGGCGACTGATAAGGAAGTCGAGGACACTGTTGAAGAAGAAATGATATATGTAGAAATTTCCGGTGCTGTAAAAAAGCCGGACGTGTATGAGGTGCCAGACGGTACCCGACTAAATGAACTTATAGAAAAATCTGGTGGGCTTTCGGAACTAGCAGACAAAGATTTTATTTCCCGAAATTTCAACTTATCAAAACTGGTTTTTGATCAGGAAAAAATATACATCCCGACAGTCGCAGATATCCAAAATGGACTTTTTGTCGAACCTGATGATCGAGTTTTGACAAATCTTGATTCTCAATCGCAAATAATCGACGATAGTTCGCCTTCAGATTCGAGTCAGACTACGACTGGCCAATCGGATTTAACAATCTCAATAAACGACGCAACCGCCGAAGAACTCGAAACGCTTCCTGGCGTCGGGCCGGTCACGGCACAAAAGATCAGCGATGGTAGACCTTACACTACTGTAGACGAATTACTTTCGAGAAAGATAGTAAACAGTAGCACCTTTGAGAAAATCAAGGAGTTTATTAAGTTATAAGTCATATCCGACCATAAGTCTTATAAACATATGTCCCATAACAGTCTTATTCCTCCCCACGGCGGTTACAAACAGCTCGAGTCTTATAAAAATACAAGCACCATCTATGACGGTACAGTAGTTTTTTGCAAAAAATATAAATCGTATTTAACTTATAAGCTCATCGAACAAATGACTGGCGCAGCACGTTCGGGCAAGCAAAATATAGCTGAAGGGACCGTCATATCTGGTACAAGTAAAAAAACAGAATTGAAGCTCATCGGAGTTGCAAAAGGAAGTTTAAAAGAACTTCTTGAAGATTATGAGGACTTTTTGCGTCAAAATGGATACGCTTTATGGGGTAAAAATGATACTCGTTCTCGAAAGATTCGATCTTTGGTTTACGTGCCTAATAAATCTTATACGACTTATAAGACATATATTGAAAACTCAAGTCCAGAAATAGTGGCAAATACAATGATCTGTCTCATAAACCAAACGACATATCTCATTGATAGACAACTTATTTCTCTGGAAAACAAATTTCTTAGAAATGGTGGTTTTACAGAAAGAATGTATAAGTTTAGACAGATGAAGACGAATAAGTTATAAACCATATACGACTTATAAGACTTATGGAAAATTTCACCTCTCTCATAAATTCATATCTTCCTGAACCACATGCATCGCTCTTAAATGGAATTCTACTTGGGGTAAAGCTTGATCATGTGACAACTCATTTTTATGAAAGTTTGAAAACTGTTGGACTTATTCATATCGTCGTACTTTCGGGAATGAACATCACCATGCTTTCCGCTATCGTATTAAATACGATCGTGCCGATAGTCGGTCGCAGATATGCGATGATCTTAACAATCTTTGTTATTATCGGATTTATTTTTTTTGTCGGGATCGAGCCGCCGATTGTGAGGGCGACAATTATGGGTATTCTTTCTTTGGTTGGACTACTGTTTGGCAGAAAAACAATTGCCCTATATACATTGTTTTTGAGCTCAATAATTTTGATTATTGTTTTTCCCGAATGGTTAACAAGTATATCTTTTCAGCTTTCTTTTGGCGCCACGCTCGGGATCATTTTATTTGGCAAGTTGGAGAAGGTTGAAAAGAATCAAGAATCAGGAATAAAGAATAGTATTAGCGTCATCCCCGTGAAAACGGGGATCCAGAAAGATAGATACTGGATTCCCACTTTCGTGGGAATGACATATGATTATATCAAAGAAGAACTGCGCATCTCACTTGCTGCCCAGATTTTTACAGTGCCAATAATTTTTTTCTACTTTAGACAGATATCATTTGTCGCGCCGATCGCAAACATTTTAGTTGCCTGGCTGATTGCTCCTATCATGATCCTTAGCATCATCACAATTTTGGTCGGAAGCATTTGGTGGCAGGGAGGCTTTGTCTTATCTTGGCTATGTTACGGCTTGATAAGCATAGTTGTCATGGTGGTTGAAACTCTGGCAAAAATCCCATATGCGTCGCTCAATTTTGACTTATAGCATGAGGTTTGCGTTTCCTTTTTAGGAAAATAAATACTGCAAAAATGATTAAGAAAATCATTGAATTAAAGACAAGCAAGCTCATTGGTAAAACGAGAAAATAGGCATTGTCATATAGGACCTTTGTACTTTCATTAACATACACCGTTGCGGTGGCCGTAAAAATTCCAAAACCCTGACTTGGCATGACAGCAGAGTAGTCCCAATTTTCAACGTCCGTGCCTTGTAATAAACGCTTACTGCCGGCAAGGATGAAGCTTTTTGGAATAGTAATTTTTGGGCGATTTTCTTTTTTAAACGGCGAAAAAGTATTTGTAAAAGTGATAGTGCCTGATGCATCCTGATAGTTATCTCCGCTATTTGTGAGTTCAAGAATTATCGGGACAGGTTTACCGGAGTCCACTATAGCAAATCGTTCGCCCTTAAAGGAAAAGGCAAGTTTTGATGGTATTTCAAACAAACTGATGTTGCTGTCAATATTCCGAGTTCCATCTTCGCTTACAGTAATATAGATATTTGAGCCAACACCTCCTTGGAGCAGAGCGGCAGTATCTTGGGTAAACTGTGATTTGCTGGCGCTTTGCATAACAAAAGTAAAGTAATAATCTTGTTCTTCAATATCGGTCGGAATATCGATTAAAAGATCAAACTCAAGTTGCTGATCCGTGCTCAAAAAAAACGGCTTGTCAAGCGAATAGGACTGGCTGTCAATCCGAAATTTTATTTCAGAATCACCCTCAAGGCGAGGGGCCAAAGTAGACTGCTCCTGTTGCAGATTGGGAAATAAATGAAATACCTGAAAACTGTAAACGTCAGGATCGCCATTATTCACAATAGTATAGGGGAGAGTGATCTCTTTGTTTTGTTGAGTTGTAATCTCGTAGGTTGATGGAGTTATCTCAAGGTCAAGTTCACGACCGTAAATATTTGAAGAGAAAAAATGAAAGACGAGAACTATCGCGATTATTGAAAAAACTCTATTCATTTAGGTAGTGCCAAAATTTTTATATTAGAAACATACTGGGTATCCGTGATATCTCCGGCAACATTTATCTTAAATTTAAGATCCGAAACGCGTCTTTCCATAGCAGTGCTTTTTTGAGCGATGAGAACAAAGTTTTCAAGATCCAATGGTCTGAAATATTTTTTGTTTTTAAAAATATCCATATTGTCAGAACCCAAAACCTGATAACCCCAGCCGTATACTCCGTCATCTGTCCATGGACTGGCTAAACGAGTTGTACATTTGTCAGATTTTCTGTTGCATTCAGTTTGAACAATGGTCAGGCCGCTGGTACTTTGCAGGGGTGTCGCCATTGCCAATATCTCATATCCATTTACTCCACCTGTGTCAACTTCCAGATCTGTCGATTTAATTTGATTTCTATTTTTTGCAAGTCCTTCAAATGATATCACTGTGTCAGATATTTTAAACCTAAAAGGTTTGTCAGGCTGATGAGCGCTGATCACAAATCCGTGAGTTTTAAACTGCATTCTGTCTTTCAGAAGCATGGAGTTTTCCTTTTTATTAAGCTGCGCTTCAGAACTGGCATTAAGTTCCTCAATCTGAAGTTTGTACAGTGGAGAAGACATCTCTTCTTGAGCTGCAACCCTCGGTACCAATGCAAGAAAAAAAATCAGTAATACAATAACCTTCATGAGTTAATTGTACTATTTTATCTATGCTTGGGTTGATTTAATCATTACTCAATCTTCAATCTGATAGCAGGGGACATGGTAGTTTTAATAAACGCAGACTTGATATTTTTAACTCCAACCGATTTTATAAAGGCGGCGGCATTTTCGCTAAGATTTTTTGTATCGTGTGATTTTTTGCCGATCATCTGATGTACAAGCGGTGCTTTGGTCTCGGTCTTCCATCTAAGGGAACCGGATTGGAATTTTTTAGCTGTCTCTTCGGGCTTTGCCGTCAAAGTGCCATTTTTAGGATTTGGCATGAGACCGCGAGGACCAAGTATGCGCGCGTATCTGGCGATCTTAGGCATAAATGAAGGATGAGCAAGTAGAATGTCAAATTCAAGTATCCCTTTTTCAATCTTTTCAAGCAGCTTATCATCTACTATTGCAATACGTAAAATTTTGCCGGTAGAGTAAGGTAGGTTGACCTCGCCCTTCAAATTTCCCTCAAAAACATTGAGGTGAAGCTCGATCGATTCGTCAAAATTGGCAAACGATATTTTTTTCAAAAGATCGACTGCTTCCTTGATTTCATATTGTTTTGTACGATCGATATTTTTGCTTGCATTTTGGTATTTTTTACCTCGAGCACGTTGTTTGGCAACAGTTGCTTTCTTGGTTTTTTTTACCTTTTCCTTGACTGCCGTAGACTTGGCGGAGGCGAGTTCATTCTCCTGGATTCCCGCCTTCGCGGGAATGACAACCGAGGATTTCTTTTTTTCGATCTTCTTTTCTTGGGCACGGGCCTTCTGCTTCTTTTTTTGTTTTTCTTCGACTTCTTCGATGCCGATAAATCTAGTACGTATTTTTCCCATATTATTTTTCTTTCTCAACTCCCATACTTCTTGCTGTTCCACGCACGATGTTCATTGCTGCCTCCATTGTGTCCGCATTCAAATCATCCATTTTTTCTTTGGCGATTTCTTCGATTTGGGCTTTGGTCAATTTGCCGACCTTTTCTTTGTTTGGTACGCCAGAACCTTTTTCAAGCTTGATTTTTTTCTTGATCATGTCGGAGACAGGTGGAAGTTTGGTTATAAAATCAAAGCTCCTGTCTTCGTAAACCGTGATCACAGCAGGAATAATATTCCCTTTTTTGTCGGCAGTTTTGGCATTGTACTCCTTTATAAACTCCATGATCGGTATACCATGCTGACCGAGCGCCGGCCCAACCGGTGGTGCAGGAGTTGCCTCTCCGGCTTTAAGGTTTAATTTAATTTGTGTTTTAATTTTTTTAGCCATATTTATATTTAATGATTCCAGTACAGTCAATGGTTTAGTTGATTACAGATTTTAGGATTTCAGAATCTATTAATATTATTCAGAAATCGGACATCAAGAATCAGAAATCAGTTTAGCCTTGTGAAATAGTAGAGAGATGAAAGGAAACGCAGTCGTCATGAAGACAAAATGTGTTTCGGCTTTCAGCCTCCCTGCGAAACTTCACAGGTAAGAGTTATTTTAACAGGGCTTTTGGGAAAAGGCAAGCAAAAGTAATGGAAAAATAATAAAAAATCTGATAAAGTCATATAGATGAGATACACGGAAAGTGATTTAGTTTCTCCTACCCTGGAAATTCTACTTAAGTTTCCTGAAGGAGCAAACACATCTTTCTTAATAAAGGAGCTTACTGAAAGACTAAAGCCAGAAGGAGAAGATATAGAAATACTTTCGGGAAGAAAAGACACTAATTTTAGTCAAAAGGTGAGAAATTTAAAGTCTCATAATACATTAACGCGAAAAGGATTAGCCAAGTATAAAAACGGAACATTCATAATTACCCAAAAAGGAAGAGATTACTTACAGCAAGGATATAAAATACTCTCTCAAGCATTAAGAGAACAAGGATTTACTGAAGAGCAAAGAGATAGTGAATTTCAAGAAGATTATAAAGATCTAGTTATTGAAGAAGGACTGGCGCTTATTACGACAGGTGATGTAAAGTTAAGAAAACGATCAAGAAAATTAGTTCAAATTGCTAAACAGGAATTTACTGTTGACGGAAAAATACCTTGTAGAGTTTGTCAGTTTGATTTTCTGGACACCTATAAGGAGTTAGGTAGAGGTTATATTGAAATTCATCATCTCAAGCCTATACATTTATACAGCAAAGAAGGAGAAAAGAGACAGATAGAACAAGCCTTAAAACTACTTATACCTTTATGTTCGAATTGTCACAGAATGGTGCATAGAGATAGAAAGTATTTACTATCAGTTGAAGAACTGACACGTATTGTAAATAGTTGAATATTTGTATGAATACTCTTATTAAATGGCCTGGTGGAAAATCTCATGAGTTTGTTTACATAAAAGATTTCATTCCAGATTTTGATAGATATTTTGAACCTTTCTTTGGGGGTGGAGCTGTTTTCTTTAATTTAAAGCCAAATAAGGCGGCAATTAATGATATTTGTATTGAGTTAATGGATTTTTATAAATTTATAAAGGGAGAAGAGGATAAAACAACATTCAAGAAATATTTGTATGAATATGTTGCAAACTGGGAAAAAATTCCTAAATATGTAAAAATTTTTGAGAATGAGTTAATTCAATTGTATAGGGATTTTAGAAATAACAATAAGTCAGAAACAGAAACAAAAGAGATTGTAACCAAAAAGCTAAGGACAAAGGAAGATCAGTTTAACGGCTTGTTTTTAAAGAAATTCGCACTTGATCCCAATAATCTCCTCGAGCAAATAATAAGGAATCTGATCTCAAAAATTAAAAGAATCAAAAAAATAGAAAAGGAGCGTGGAGATTTATCAGACGAGGATTTACATAAAAATATTGAGACAGCATTTCGTAGCGGTTTCTATATGCATTTTCGAGATGTTATGAACATGAATGGCTCAAAATATAAAATGTCTTTAGCAAAAAAAATCGCAAACTATTACTTTATAAGGGAGTATTGTTATGGATCAATGTTTAGGTTTAATGCCCAGGGGCATTTCAATATCCCGTATGGAGGAATTGCTTATAATAAAAAAGATTTCAGAGGAAAAGTCGATTATATTTTTAGTGATAAAGTTGAAGAACTATTTCAGAACACCACCATTTTAAGCAGCGATTTTGAAAAAATATTTTCTCTTGATCTTAGTGAAAATGATTTTATATTTCTCGATCCTCCTTATGATACGGACTTTAGTGATTATGAAAAAAAAAGTTTTGATAAGCATGACCAGGAGAGGCTAGCCAGGTGTCTTTATAGCACTAAAGCTAATTTTATTTTAATTATAAAAAAAACCCCTTTTATAACTAATCTCTATAAAGACAGAAAAGATTTAAGAGTAGATAGTTTTGAAAAAAAATATCTTTACAATGTAAAAGGTCGCAATAATCGCAACGTTGAACATCTGCTCATATATAATTATGAACCGCCTACACAAAAACTTTTTAGCGTTAATTTAAACACAAATACATATATACCGTTAGGTTTATGAACAAGAATAATTCACTTGTAAAATTAAGGAATTGGATCATAATGATGAATATGAGAACTTTTCAAAAAATACTTACTTTTTTATTCTTATTACTACTTCCTACAGTGATTCATGCTCAAACTGCTGTATCAGCACCCCAAACACCTTCAGTGCAAATAGATAATCCAAAAGAGATCTTACCATTACTTGGACAAAATCATTACTATACTGTCACTTTTCGCGGAAACAGCGAGGCGATCGTTACATTCAGAGCAGCTTTTTCTAATTTCAATGATAATCCAAAATCTTCAGTGTCGTTCAAAGTTCCGAAAGTCACACCTAAGCAGATAACAGCATTCCAGATTATTCGGGAAAAAAGATGTATTAGGTTTGACGAACAATTTTATAATGATCCAACCAGATCTAAATCTTTAGAAAAACCACGGTGCCTGGAATATCAGGAACCCAATTATTTTGACTCTTGGTGGGAAGGCACAACTTATAACAGAGCAGAAGTTGAAATCAAAGGTGATACTGTAAATATTTCTTTGCCTAACCCGATTAATCCCAATGGATCAGGTAGTATTATCCTTTTCTATAAATCGCAGGACTACGTAAAGCGCGGTTTTGGAGGAGTGTATAAATACACTTTCGAAAGCCTAAAATCAGATGAGCCGATCAGTTACCTTGCTGTAGGAATAAATACCGATTCGGATATGAAATTAAAAGGTGCGAGTACAGGGATTGATTATTTTTCACCAGTGATTTCACCACTAATAGATTCTTTATCGGTAGTAAAAAAAACCAATATTGTTTCTCCTGACCTAGACAATTTGATTTCCCAAATAGGGCAGGGGACTATCGTAAAATACAGCAATTATCTTGGACCTCTAGACTCGTTGACTGTTAGTGGTGCATATGCAAGTTCATTGTTTGCACTTTATAGCAAAGAAATAACGATCGCGGTATCCATAATAATAGCTATTTTGCTGATCATTTCTTTTATGATTTTATTTTTTTCAAAGCGTTCACACGACAGGACTGATGCGGATATTTCAGAGAAAACAGTTTCAACAAACTCACATCCGTCAGCATTAACATTCGTCTGGATTTTATTTTTAGGATTTATCTTAGCGTCTGTTATGTCAGCCTATACCGTTTTGCTTTACTTTTTATCAAGAGCCGTTCAGAATTCACCTTATTACGAATTTAATTCCTTTCTAATGTTGATTTTGACAGTAGTTTCGTCAGGTGTGTATGCAGTAATTTTGTTTTTACCCACAGCCGTAGTAGCTTTAAAGAAAGGTTATAAGTGGGCTTTAATTACTTTTGCAGTAATGTTTTTCTGGATCATTTTATATGCATTTGCCGGAGTTGTTTTCGTTTTAAGCCGATTGGGATCTATATATCCTTATAACTCGCAACCGGTACCAGTTCCAATGCCTTATATAGAGTACAAACAGCCGGAGTCTATTGAGCCAACTCCCGCATTGTTACCAGAGTCAGAAGAAGTCAAAACAGAGCAAGTAGTTGAATAAGTAATTTACAGCTTTTTCACTTGCAGAAAATCCAACTCAACCGGAGTCTCACGATCGAATATTGAGACCAGAACTTTGATTTTACCTTTTTGTTCATCTATGGTTTCAACACTACCTAAAAAGTCTGCAAATGGACCTTCGGTTATTTTGACAGCCTCGCCAACGCTGAATTTGGTTTTGAATTTTGGCTGTTCTTGCTGAACAAAACGCATGATTGCTTGGACTTCCTTGTCAGAGATCGGAGTTGGTTTGAGTCCGGCGCCTATGAAGCCGGTTACGCCTTCGGTAGTGCGTACTACCAGCCATGACTCATCGTTAAGTTCCATGCGTACGAAAATATAGCCCGGAAAAACCTTTTCTTTCTGTTTGGCTTTTTTGCCTTTTTTGATCACCACTATCTCACGTGTGGGAACGATGATATCAAAGATTTTATCTTGCACTCCAAGACTGTTTATGCGTTGCTCAAGGTTGTTTTTAACCCGATTTTCGTGGCCTGTTTGCGAGTGGAGGACATACCATTTACCGTGCTTTGTATCAATAGTCGCCTTTACAGGTTGTTCGGCCTGCTTTTGATTTTCTACATCAGGTTTTGCAGCCTGATCATCTGTCTTGGTTGTTGTTTCGTCTGCCATAAATCAAATTATTTAAATTTAAGAATTGAGAAAAACTATTTTATGTTAGTTAAATATTCAAGCCCTATAGCGAGCAAAGAGTCAATTATACCGATATAAAAACCGATAATCAAGGAGATTGCGATCACGATTATAGTCAGACGGATTGTGTTTTCCCGACTTGGCCAGGTAACTTTTTTGAGTTCACCGATCAGATCACCGGCAACGACTTTTGAGTTTTGAATAGGTTTTGCCATGTAATGTATTTTAGCACAATGTATCTAAATATAGATTTATGATTTAAGAATTAAGATTTAAGAAAAAAATTTGTTATTCTTAATTCCTAAATCTTATATCTTAAATCGAATACCTTTCTAATATGCCGACACTATCTCATACGAATTATATGAAAGGATAAAAACTTTGTTTGGAAAAATAGGGAGAGACGAAACAACATCTTCTCTTGGAATTATCACTTTTCCGACGAAGCCTGGTAGCTGGTCATAAACTTTTTGATATATTTTGACTTGAGCCATTTTATCACCCATGTAATATTTTACGAGATGATAATCGAGCTCACTTCGGACATAAAGATAATCACCTTCATTCATCTGTGTCTTGATTTCGTTGATAAGTGGGGCGATCAGTCGTTTACTTCGGTATTTAAGGTTGAGTAAGTTAAACTCGTGTGTCATCGTAACTAGTGTCACCAGTAGAATACCACCCATGAGCAGGTGTATCCAGTCCGACTTGTTTTGAAAAAGCGACAGTATCAACAAACCGAGTAGAAGTACGAGGCCAGGAGCCGAAAAAATAAAGTAGCGAGGTAAGTATAGAGGGTTGGTTATTAGAGCCAATATAAAAAGGAGTGCAGGCGGCAGGAATGCCCATAAAAGTAGATCACGATAGTAAGCCAGTCGATGATGCCGTTGACGTATGGTTCTTTTTAAGGTTTGAAATTTGATTATTAGCGGTAAAAAGAGTATTGCATAGAGAAGTATTAACAGACGTGTATGATATACGAAGTATCCCGGGCCTCCATGGTAATACTCACCAAACACCCGTTCGTATGCGGTATAAAGAACAAATGGGATATACCAAAGATCAAAAGAGGGTGGACGAATTATCCAAAATGAGCTGTCGCTAAAGTCGTGAACCATAAACATATATACGAGCCACGGGAAAAATAGCACGACAGGGGTTATAAAGATTGATGCGGATTTAATTGAGGATAACATGGCATAAACATCTATGTACCTTGAAGAGAACTTTTTTTGAAAAAACTTTAGTTTCCAGTTGATTAAACTGGGTAAAATCTGGGCTATCAAAATCAATATGGCCAGATAATGCGTGTAGAGAGCAAGCGTAATACTAAAAATGTAAAGTTTTTTTCGGTTACTCCAAAGCGCATAATATGATAAGGCAATAAAAAATGTTACCATCATGTAAGTACGTGCCTCAAAAGCATAATAAGTAAGAAATGGGTTGATAAAAAAAAGTATCAGCATGAGAATAGTGCCAAAGATCGAAAGATGAAATATTTCATCACAAATTATATAGATCACGTAAATCAACAGCCCAAACATAATAAGAGACAGACTCCTGATCGCGATCTCTGATGAGCCAAATATACTTATCCAGTAGTGAAGGACAATGTAGTAAAGTGGGGGATTGAAGTCTTTGGCGGTGAGAGAGATGATGCGGTTTATCGGTTCAATTGCAAGCAAGTAAGAAAAGGCCTCATCGCGCCAGAGGTTCTGGGTGAAAAATATAAGTGG
Organism: Candidatus Roizmanbacteria bacterium RIFCSPHIGHO2_12_FULL_38_13; assembly: GCA_001789555.1. Taxonomy (GTDB): domain Bacteria; phylum Patescibacteriota; class Microgenomatia; order UBA1406; family GWC2-37-13; genus CAYNLS01. The sequence goes on along the minus strand of MFZZ01000033.1, from coordinate 5,822 downwards.
AGTTTTGGTATATAAATAGGCGATCATTGTATACGAGTTTTGATTTATGACTTACGATTTAAGATTTAAGAAAAAATATTCAGATTCGTAAATCCTAAATCCTATATCTTAAATCATGAAACTAAACTTTTTCTGTCACTTTGTATTTAATTTTTTTTCCTAAAAGCAATCTCGTGTGCGCGTCAAGCGCCGGCAGAGAGGACAAAACGAATGATACCACCGGCAACAAATACCACTGTACGAGCATCAACGGAACATTGATAAGTCTAGTCTGCACACGCAACTTTTGACGCAACTTGATATCAAGATAAATGTAAAGTATTAACATGAGCGTTGCAAGTGTAAGTATAAATCCTGAAAGTTGAGGCAAGATAAATCCCAGAACGGTGCGCTTAAAAACAGGATTAATAAGAGGCGGTATTGATCCACTTATCGTAAGTATAAAAAATGATGTCGGCCAAAGCAGATGAGTTTCTGCCAGATAAATAAATTTTTTAAACTTCAAAACCCAGTTTATGTGCGCGGTTGTAAATGCATTTTTCCAGAAATAGGCAATGTCGGTGACACCCCAGGCCCAGCGTTTTTCCTGTTCGTAACGGTTGACCAGTGTTTTTATGATACCTCCCGAATATACAGCATCACCATTCACGATCGTGTAAAGTGGTAATGTTTTTACCTTATCGCCAAACTTAAAAAAGGCCTGAAAATATATGTGCCAGTCTTCGGGAATTATATCTACATCCCAAAAGCCTATTTGTTTCAGTAGCCACAAATTCGTAGAATAGGTTGAGATCTGAATGAGATGCTCCTTTTGAGACAGAAAGGCAAGTCTTAAAATCGAGGATAAAGTCGCCTGCATGCGTACAAAAAACGGCAGCTTCCAGAAATTGTTATAAAGGAGAACCGGAGCCCAATAAAAATGATAGTCGCGCGATCTATCTTTCAAAAATTCAAGTGTAAGATAGGAAAAATAGTTTGGCGGCAACATACTGTCGGAATCGCAGATAGTTATGATGACCTTTTTTGAATCGAAATGGTTTTTTTCACAAAGTGTGTCCACGATTTTTGCAGCATAAGTCTGGTTGCTGGCCTTGCCCGGCACCTCATTTTCTTTAATCTCATGATAGGTTGTAATAATTTCATGAAAGTACTTGCCGAAAAGACTGTTTAGTTTTTTTGCCTTTTCTGCTGCGGAAGTCTCTCTTTTTTCAAATGCAAGCACGACCGTGATTTTTTTATAAGGATAATCGGTCTTTCTCATTGCATCCAATGTTGCTTCCAGTTTATGCAAAGGTTCTTTATAATTTGGGATAATGACAAAATGGTTGATGTCGAAACCGGTTTTCAGGGTTTTCAGGTTTTTGTAAAAAGGCACGTTTTCGAAGTTTTTGATGAGCGTATATGATAGAGAGGCAAAATAGGCGGTAAGCAGGGATTTATATAAAAAATACAGATCAAAAGCGATGATAAAATAGGCAACGACCGCAGGATGAAAAGGAGAAAGCCAAAGAGGCAGAAGTATAATAGTCCAGGTAGAGAAGGGTACGATCATTTCCCCGAAACGGTGAAAATATTTTGATCTAACAATCCGATCGGTCATGTTTCTATTATACTATAGAAAGGCCATAGGGAATAGCTTATTAGCTAGTTAGCTTTTTAGAGTAGCTACTAACTTTTAATTTCAAATTAAATGAAAATTACAAAAGTCTACAAACCATCACAGAGCTCGAAGGTCGAGTTGCCGCTTTACACCGGTTCAGTTTCAGCTGGTTTTCCCTCTCCTGCCGATGATTTTGTCGAGACAAAGCTCGACCTGAACGAACATCTGATCCGTCATCCAAGCGCAACTTTTTTTGTTCGTGCAAGCGGGGATTCGATGATCGGCGCCGGCATTTATAACAAGGACATCTTGATTGTCGATCGTAGTCTTGATCCGGTCAATAATGCCGTTGTGATTGCCGCACTGGACGGCGAGCTGATTGTAAAAAGATTTTATAAAAAAAACGGACACGTTTTTCTAGTGGCCGAAAACAAAGATTACAAAACTATGGATGTCACCGACAATGAGACTTTTAGTATCTGGGGAGTGGTCACTTATGTGATACATAAGCTATAGGTCTTATAACTCTCATATGACCTATAGCTTATGTACGCCGTTATAGATTGCAACAATTTTTACGTTTCGTGCGAAAGGGTTTTTCAACCTCATCTTAAAAAACGTCCGGTCGTAGTTTTATCAAACAATGATGGTTGTATTATTTCACGTTCGGATGAAGTAAAGAGAATGGGCGTCAAAATGGGCAGTCCAGCATTTGAATACCACGATCTATTTGACAAGGAGAATGTACATATTTTTTCTCCGAATTTCCCTCTTTATGCTGATTTGTCTTCCCGAGTGATGAGGACTATTTCAGCCTTGTCACAAAGACTGGAAGTTTATTCGATAGATGAGGCGTTTATAGATTTTTCCAATTTTTCTACCACTTTGATTGAGAAACAATGTATTTTGTTGAAGAAACTGATACAAAAAAATATCGGTATTCCGGTCTCGATCGGGGTTGGTACGACAATGACTTTGGCCAAAGCAGCCAATGAAGTGGCAAAAAAAAATGAGAGATTTGCAGGCGTCTGTCTGATAAAAAATAATACTGAACGTGACAAATATCTTGTGACCCTTAAAGTAGACGATATCTGGGGTATCGGTGCTGGTTTACGAGCTTTTTTAAATGCTCATGGAATTTATAATGCCTATAAACTCGCTCAAGCCCCTGATTTATGGGTAAAACAGTACATGACTATTTCCGGACTTAAGACAGTCTGGGAGCTGCGTGGAAGAAAATGTCATGATCTTACATCAGAGCATGTTGCCAAAAAGTCGATCATCAGCTCGCGTACATTTGGCCGGCCCGTGACAATATATCGCGAGCTTGTCGAATCTGTGAGTACTTATGCCGCCCGCGCCGCGGAAAAACTGCGCGAGGAGGGCGAAGTCGCCAGTTTTGTCAGTCTTTCTATAAGGACAAATTTACACAGTTCAAGTCAAAAACATTACTACAATACACTTACGGAAAGTTTGTCCCATGAAACCGATTATTCTCCAACGATTATAAGCAGTGCGGTTCAGATCCTCAAAAAAATCTATCGTCGCGGATATCAATACAAAAAAGCATGTGTTTCATTGCATGAGTTATCAAGTAAAGATATCCAGCAACAGCATCTGTTTTATTCACACGAAAAAAGACAAAAGGAAGATCGGACTATGAAGGCGGTTGATCTCATAAACTTCGAGTTTGGCAGCGGCACTATAGAGTTTGCTTCTCAAGGGAAGCGTCCGGGGTGGAAGGGAAATGCGGTCAAAAGAACCCCAAGATATACGACAAAGTGGAATGAACTTCTAGAAGTAAGTTAGATTCATGATTACCGATTACTGATTTCTGAATCTATTAACAGAAATCAGACTTCAGAAATCGGAAATCAAAAGTTGTTATACTAAATTAATATGCTAACTCTTGTCCACCATGAACCGATCTGGGAGTATTTTTCGGGCACGCAAAAAGATCTTATTCAGGAAGGGAACTATCTCATGTCGATCACCGAAAAACACGGATATGTATTCAAAGACTATTCTTTCCTTGTTTTTCCATACGCAAAGGCATATGAGGGATTTCTAAAACAGCTTTTTCTGGATGCCGATTTTATCTCACATCTGGATTATATTTCTGACCATTTTCGTATCGGGAAGTTTCTTTCGCCACATCTTATTGACCGATTGAAAGAGAGGTCAATCTACGCTAAGATCCAACGGGTCGCTGGAGATGATCTGGCATCGGAAATTTGGGGTATCTGGAAAAAAGGTCGAAATGAGGTGTTCCACTATTATCCTCACAATATTAAACGACTCTCTTTTGAAGACGCTAAAAATTTAAACCATGAGATATTACATACGATGATCAAAGCCTATGAAGGTCTTAAGCATAGTTGAGATGATTTCTGATTACTGATTTCTGAATACTGATAGAAAATCTAATATGAGGCTCGAGAACAATATTGATTAAATTATAAATAAAAATGAAAACTGTTAAAGGTCTTACAACACTAAGAGCACACTCATTATTGTCTCAATATGGACAAAACGTTATTAAAGATCGAGAGAAAAGCCCAATCTACAAAAAATTTATTGAACAGATAAAGAGCTTTCTGATGATTCTCCTCATCGCCGCGGCGTGTGTGTCATTTTTTATCGGTGAAGTTTTTGATGCTACACTCATTCTTTCAATAATATTTTTAAATGCAGTTTTTGGTGTGTATCAAGAATACAAGGCCGAAGAGGCTGTGGCAGCGCTCAAAAAAATGACCATCAGTACAATTCGAGTCTTGCGCGATGGACGTGAACAACAGATCGACAGTCGTTATCTCGTACCCGGTGATGTTATCGTGGTTGAGGAAGGGGTAAAGATACCGGCAGACGCACAAATTCTTGACTCGGTTAACTTGGAAATAAACGAAGCCGCGCTCACCGGCGAGTCGATACCTGTGGTCAAAGCGGCAGGCGATAGTTTTTATATGGGAACAATTGTTGCTAAGGGTAGAGCGGAGGCTCGTGTTACTCATACGGGCATGCAGTCCCGCTTTGGTAAGATTGCGGCAGAGCTGGCCTCTGTGGAGGATGGGCAAACGCCACTTGAGATTAAACTTTCACATTTAACACAGCTTATTGGGATCATTGGGATAATTCTTTCTTTTGCATTGTTTATACTTTCCAGCCTGCAAGGACACGGCTATTTCCCATCATTTTTATTGGCCGTATCTGTTGCTGTCGCAGTTGTTCCCGAAAGTCTTCCCGCTGTAATGACTGTTATCCTATCAATAGGTGTCAAACACATGGCCGCAAAAAAGGCGATCGTGAGAAAACTTGCATCTATTGAAAGTATTGGTAATATCACTCTTATCGCAACTGACAAGACCGGAACTTTGACCACGAATAATATGGAAGTAAAACAGGCATGGATCGATGAGCATGTTCATCAATCATCCGAGTTATCTCATAAAAATACACTTTCGCGCGCTCTTGAATTAATTCTTATCAATGGAGTTGTTTGTTCGACAGCAACTTTAGTTTCAAAACACGGTGAAAAGGATGAGGTATTGGGTGATCCAACAGAAGGAGCGCTGTTATTTTTTTCAAAAAAATTGGAGCACGAACCCGAGCCCATTCGAAAGCAGTGGGAGATAGTTGACGAGTTGCCGTTTGATTCGGTGACAAAACGGATGACTGTAGTGGTGAAGGACAAACATCTGTTGGCTTTCAGCAAAGGTGCTCCGGAGTCAATACTACAGATATCTACAAAAATCTTAATAAAAGACAATACTGTTGTTCTGAACGAGGAGAAAAAGAAGGAAATTTTGACCATGATGCAGGATTGGGCTGCAAATGGGCTCCGAGTTCTTGCTTTTTCATATCGTCCGTGTGACAAACTCAAATGCGCTTATCAGGAGGAAAATATCTTTTTAGGTATGGTTGCTTTACACGATCCGCCCCGTGTCGAGGCTGCAGATGCCATAGAGCGAGCAAAACAAGCAGGAATTAAGGTTGTCATGATCACAGGTGACAACGAAAAGACAGCAGAGGCGATAGGTTGGTCGATTGGACTGCTTCAAAAAGGTGACGATATTGTGAAAGGTGAACAAATTGATAAATATAGCGATCAAGAGCTTCTCGATATCCTGCCTCATACGAAAGTCTTTGCAAGGACAAGCCCTTTTCATAAGCAGCGTATAGTGGCTCTTTATCAGAAACTCGGTGAGGTGGTCGCGGTGACAGG
>MFZZ01000032.1 GCA_001789555.1 Candidatus Roizmanbacteria bacterium RIFCSPHIGHO2_12_FULL_38_13 | reverse complement strand
TTGACGAGCTACCACAACTCATAAATATCATAAAAGGCGAGATGGCTTTTGTCGGCCCGCGGCCACTGCCGCTCAATGAAGCAAGACGTATTCCTAAGAAATATAATGATAGGTTTAAAATTTTACCGGGCATCACTTCATCTTGGGTTGTCAATGGGTCGCACAATCTGACATTTAAAGAGTGGATGGAGCTTGACTTAAAATATATAAAAAATCACAATCTGCTTGTTGACTTGAATATTGCCGTAAAAACGTTGCTGATAATCATGCGTGGAGTATCGAAGTATTTACTGAATTTTACTCTGATAATCGCGTTTGTTTTTATGTATTTGAATGCTTCCCAAACTTTTTCTTACTTTTATGACGAATACGAATGGGTCGGAAGAAGTTATTTTTTTGACCTTGCAATAAATAGGGATTTTGATAACAAATTGTTTGAAAGTGTGTTTTCGTACGATCAGCCCATGTTGGTTTATTACATTTATGGAGCTGTACTTTATCCCGGTTACATTAAGGAAAAAAAATTCAAACCTAATTTGACATTTGAAAAATATCTTCATACGTATGACTTATATCAAGATATTTCTATGAAGACGTTGTCTTTGCGACGGCTTGGATACAATTTTGATGAGATAAATTCAATTAAAAAAGATAGCGCGTGCGACAGACTTCTTTGCAAAAGTACCATCCTCATTGATAAAGCTAGATTGATAAATGTATTCATACTCGCAGTTGCGACTTTTATAGTCTTTAATCTATTTCAAATATTGCTTAACAATAAAATATTGTCAATCATCGGAACTTTATTTTGGGGTACAAATTTTGTTATCATGCGCTGGAGTCTGCAAGCTCAAGCCGAGGCAATTTTTTTGTTTTTATTCAATCTGGGAATACTTTTTATTTTTTTAATTTTTTACAAGAACAAAAAAAGGCCGATATATTTCCTGGCTTTTGGACTAATATCGGCTTTATGCTTTTCGACAAAAATACATGGCTTTTTATTAGTTGTATTTTTTACCGTTATTTATGTTTTTGATTTGTACGACAAAGCCGGCAAAAAAAAGCTTCCAAAAAACATATTGCCCGAATTAAAACAATTCCTGCTTGTAATGTTCGTATTCAGTATAACAACATTGGTATTAAATCCTTATCTTTGGAAAAATCCAGTTCAGAGATTGGGCAACTTATATTCTTATAGATACAACAGAGCTCTGACGCATCAAACATATTACCCTGCTTCCGCGCTTCAAGATGCGCCGTCAAGATTAAACGCAGCCATGCAGCATTTGTTTTTGGAAAAAAATGATGGTGACTACAGTCGCAACTATCATTTTGGCAGTATACCGGCAGTAATTAGAGTAATACTTTTTATAATCGGATTAATATTTGCAATTAAAGCTTCCTTAAAAGAAAAAAGAGTGATCTATTTCTTTATAATTACTTTCATATCGATGATATTTATAGCGTTTTACCTTATGCTTGACTGGGACAGATATTACAATATTCTCATTTTCCCGTTAGTTGTATTTTTTTTATACGGGATAAAAGGTATTTATAAACTAATCGTAAAGCTAATAACACCACTGCAAAATCGGTAAAAACCATAAGTCGTTGATATAGAGGTTGAGGCGACAATGTCAAAAGTAACAAAAATCTTTCAATTCCTGCCTGAAAACGGTTCTGATTTGTGAAAACTGTACTATTAATTCTGCTCATCAAAAAAACGTTAAATAAATGTTTTGGGCTGATTTTTGAAAGAAAAGCTCGCGGGACAGAAACTGAATAATAGTCTTTGAGAAGTATAAACACCGGAAAAACAAAATTTTGTAATTTATATTGCAAGATAAATTTCCCAAGCTGTCTCCATTTCTCGCTTGAAAATTCCTTGTCTATTATTTCCTTAATTAGCTCTAATCGATAAATACCGCGGTAGTTATGATGAAAAAAATGTAAAGCTAAATATGCCACAAGCTCAACCGACTTTAATATCGAAAAACTGTTTCTGTTGACTTTTATTTCGCGCCGGCTTTTCAATAAATGACCGGTCAATGAATTCAAAAGCTTTAAATCATAAAATCTATGATTTATGTACAGTTTGGTCATCATAAAAGCGGGTTCAAAATGAACATCAAATACGACGCGTACACCGTTGACCACTTTGTAATAATTTGTCTCCGGTTTTGGATTTGCGGAAATGCCGCTCATCATTGATTTTTCCGTTAATTTTTTATATCCGAGTTTATAAAAAATATTCTCGATATTGTTTCTCTCGCTTTTATCAACAAATACGTCGCAATCGGCATAAATACGTTGCGGATGTCGTTTTTCATAGTGTAAATGCAGAGGCAGCCCTTTTAGGAATAGAAATTTAAAATTATTCTTACGAAGAAATGAATTGATGAGTTTAATTTCTTTGAAATACAAAATTGATTGCAAAAGATAAAGATGGACCAAACGCACTACTTTGCCTTTTCTTTTGATCTGGTAGACTTTTCCAACGATCTGTTCTCTCATCACTTTTCGATCTGGAAAAGGATTATTGTCGCCCTTTGTCACTATATAATCATCATTCTTAAATATGACCCTGTGGGTAAAATATGACTTTCTTGATTTGACAACGATGATGTCATTGGTTTTAATATCTTCATATAGTATTTGCCTGTAATAAATGACGTCTCCGTGCTGTAGGAACGGAAACATGCTCTGACCAATGGTTTTAATACGATCAAATTTTGACAAGTCTATCATTGATATTTATTTTTAATACATCCTACTATGTCGGAATATAAAGTCAATAAAGGATTCGATATCGAACAAATAAAAAATGGGGTAACTCTTTTTGATCCTGAAGGACTATATGTTTTTACATTAAATGAAACAGGTGCTTTTATTTTTAAAAAAATAAAAAATCATACTCCGATGATAAAAATAATTAAAGCTTTAGAAAAAAAGTACTCCATATCAAATATGGAGGCTGAAAAGGATGTCAAATCACTGCTAGTCAAGCTTGTTAAGAACAAAATAATACGTTCTGTATAATACTTAAAGTTATGGAAGTTGTGTATCTATCATTTGCGGGTTTTATTATTGCCGTCCGCTTTTATCCGCCAAATGAAGGATGGCTGCCCGAAGTATTTAAAGAGGATCTTTATAATTATCATGGCGGACTGATCATAAAAAATCTAGGTAGAAAAAAAATTGATTACACAATACGCGTCATTGATGAAAACAACATTCAATTTGTCAGACTGGCAAAAGTCAATCGTAACTTGGTCCATTTTTACGAAAAGGAAAATGATAAAAGCTTAACTACTTTTTATCATATCGGTATATATCAATTCCAAATAGTATTGCGTATCGTGGCCAATAAACTTCTGGCAAAACATAAAAGTTTTCTGCTTCACAGTTCTGGAAACGAAATCGGAGATAAAGCTCACCTCTTTTTAGCTAGAAGTGGCGGCGGGAAGTCAACCATCATGGGGCTGTTACACCCGACATACAAGGGTATTGCTGACGATACGATCATAATAAAACAGGAAGGAAATCATTATTATGCCTATCAAACTCCTTTTTTAGAAAAAAAACCCTGGATAAAAAAAACCCCAAAACGATACGAAATTGGAGGAATGTATTTTTTGCATAAAAATCCCGTCTTTTCTCTAACGAAAATCACAAACAAAAATGACCTCTCGGAACGAGTACTAAAAAGCATTTGGTTTGATGTAGACTACCCGCGTCAAAAAGTGAGTCAAATAATAAAGTTAGTGAAACAAGAAGATTATTTTTATGATCTTGTCTTTGCCAAAGATCAAAAAAGGATAAACAAATTGCGCGCCTTGTTTACAAACCTATGTTGATTGGCAACAGCCAGGGGTTTGAGCTAAATAATTAAAAAGAAAGACATCTTCTGAAGCAATAAAACGTTGTCTTGAAAAGCGGTTAAGCGTAACTCTTATTTTTGTGAGTTTCGGCTTTTGATATGAAAAGGTGTGTTTTTTTGCCGGTTTTTTTGACATAAATCTGTAAGTATAAATATACAACATGCTAGTGTTAGGAGTCAAATCAAGGGTGCCATTCTCCCAATAAAGTATATTATGGGGATTAATACCGAAGCAATCAATGTAAGCTTATAATCATCGGTTTCGGATTTTTCCTCTTTATATATCAGCCCTCCAACAATGATAAACGTCAAAAAAATAGTATGTGATCCGTGATAATAGCTAAACTGAAACAGGATCAAGAGCGACACATAGAGCATAAATAATTTCATTCCTGCCTCATCATGTAAAGAAACCGATCTATAGGCATTGATCGCAATTACAATAAAAAAGTAAAAAAAGGCAACACCCGCAACTACTCCATTTTCAACCATAAAGTCGAGCAAAATATTGGTGCTGGTTGTAGTAAATACGTATTTGTTTTGAATATACTTTTCCGAAGCAGAAAAAAAATTATGAGGACCGAAGCCAAAAAGAGGCTTCTCAACAATTGCATGAAACGATTGTAGATAATAATAATCACGAGCATTAAGCAGTGTTTTGTTATTTACATTAACATGATTTATTTTTGTATTGAAAATTCTTTTGATAGGCGATTCTCCATAATCAGGACTTGTTACCATAAAAAATGCCAAAAAAAGCAAAAATAAAACAACTGAAGTGACGACAAATACCTGCGTTGGTATCTTGCGATATTTGTAAATCAAAACTAGTAAAGCTCCAAAAAAAGCTATATAACCAGCCCGCATAAAACTTATCAATAAAGCAGCTAAAGATATTATGAAAATTATTAATTGATTAAATGTTATTTTATTGAACAGACTAACAGATGTGATAGATACTAAAATCAGTCCAACAACACCGATTGGATGATGGGTAAGATAACCAGCAAATGGGTGGATTAATTGATAACCATGACCGGGTATTAGAAAAGTAAAGTATGATGAAAGAAAAAATTTAAATGCTGTCCAATAGAAAAAAGTAAGAATGCCAAGTGAAAATAATACCTTAACGTAAATACTTTTAAGTGACTCGCTGTTGTTAAGTACATAAATAAAAATTACAAACAACGAAAAATAATACGTAAGATAATCGCGTGATCGCTGAAAATCAGTTGAATGGAACGTTGAAAATGCATTAAAAAACAGAAAAATTGAAAACCAAATAGCTATTTTGGGGATGTATATCTTTTTTTTTGTAAAAAGATGCAGTAACATGAGTATGGATGGTGCGAAGATAAGGACGACCAAGCTCAAACTGCGTCCTTGGGGCAGTCCCCAACCATCGATGATAAAAACGGCGATAAATATGATAATGAATATTAAATGCGATAATTTTTCAAGCATAAAAAAGTAGCATCCAAACTTAAAAACTGTTACTATTAACTTAAATAGTATAGTTAAAATATAAGAGTTTTATATGTTATTGTCTTCAAAAAAACTTATTATCGTCGTCTGCTTTTTTATTGCAATAATCTTTTTTGTTCCTTACTTTTTATCATCTTATGCTCAAAATCATCCTGAAGGCGGCGAACCTCCTGCGGGCGGAAATCCACCAGCAGGCGAAGATCCACCTCCGGCAACTGGAGAAGGAGGAGCAAATCCTGGAGGAGCGGGCAATGAAGATTGTGTTTGCGGTACAAAAGTTGAAAGCAACTCCCCTGATTGCCCTGGAAAAATAAAGGTTATAAGGACTTGTAACAATATCTGTGATCAGAGTGGTTACGATTGTGTAGCTGATAATGGTCTTGGATTTGCTCCATTATGGACAGCAGTCGTATCATTAGAGCAGCCATCAAATATACGCACCTACTGGAAAGGCTCACAAGATGAAGATGCGGTTGTAATCGATGAAGGAAATACCCAGAGCTGGAGCGTGGATCCGGATGACGGCGGAGGACTTGATGATGAGGGATATTTCAACTTATTCAGAGTTTTCTATGGTGACTTTGTTGCGGGCAACATCGGAAGAAGATGGATATTTGATAAAGCATCAAACCATATTGATGCTAGTGGGACTATGAATATCTGGATTGAAGATTCCGTTGGATACGAGGAGTATTGGTCAAATCACTTCTGTGGCAATGGTTTAGCTTGGTATCCTCACGTTGTTTATTATAACTCTGGTCATGGAACTGTATATGATAACAGAGATATTCTAGCTACAGGAAATATGGCAAAAGGCATGGGTGGTGGAATTCCAAATGGCGGAGTTAACCCCTACTGTAAGCTAGCTGATGGATTCGACCCGGATGAACCTTTAACTAATGTAAATCCTTTCTGTGCCCTGGACTATGATGGTTGCATAGGCCCATTTAGCGGCGGGAAACCCTGCCTTGATGGATCATGCAAAGCCGAAGGTTTTCATGACTCAATAAATGCATTTATCATAGACGCCAATGAGGGTTTTTACAACGAAGGAATTACAAATCCTTTTAACATCGGACCACGTTATGCGGGTGCTTGGGCAGCCTCATTCTGGATGTACGGGGACAGACGCGAACTCAATAGCTTTGAAATACGTCTTCGTGCTCCACTGGGGTATCTATGTAAAGCAGGAAAAGGCAGAAGAATAGCAGATTTAAGCAACGCAAACCCAGGTAACTTTACAAAATCTACATCAACTGATTTTTCTTTCGATGAACATGGTGATATTGTCTACTCAGAATTTGTTGTAGATGATGATGGTCAACTTGTTCTTGATGCATTGGGCAATCCTATTCCAGTTTCTGACGAGTTAAGTGGCTTTACTAAATTGTCAGAAGCATCGTGTTATATAGAAATAAATAAATTCCATGATGGTGGCGGAAAGGGTATCAATACAATTTTTACCATTGAAAAAGATCCTAACTTCAATATTTCAGGCTGGTACAAAATTAAAGACGGCTCATTTCATAAGAAGGGAAATATTACTGCAACTTATCCGGCACTAGTAAATAAATACGATGACATTGACGATAATGGCAAGGTGTATCCTATTATAGATGCTGATAATGTGTCAAATCCCGGCCTGACCACTCTGACCCATGACACGTTTATCGTCTCCAGCAACAGAGACGAACTACTGGAGGTTGAAAGATCGGACAATATAGGAACAACAGATCCAAGAGTCGGCAAGATCTCGTCCACAAACTGGAGGATTGGAGGTTATTTCCCAAACTCCTCCTTCCTGTCAAACTTAGGTAATTTTCTTGAAGTATTACGTAGTCAAAGTTCGACAGATGAAATAAGCAATATAAACCAGATAACACAGCCAAATAGAGTTTATATCTACGATACTGGAAGCGACCTTGATGTAACAGCTCAATTACCCGTAACCAGCCCAGCAGGACCATACGTTCTCGTGGTTAATGGCAATTTGAGGTTTGGAAATAATTCCGGGACCGATGTTGGTGGTATAAAAACCATAAATACTTCGGGTCAATCAATAGCGCTTATTGCAACTGGAAACATCAACATACATTCGTCAATTGAAGAAATAAACGCAGTCCTTATCGCAAATGGATTCAATCTTGCTTTTAATCTCGTTGGTCTCCCTAATCCTAATTCGAGCGACCCTCTTAAGATCAACGGTAATCTCGTTTCAAATACATCGGTTCAAACATGGCGCCGTGATCGACCTGATTATGATAAACCTTCATTATTTGTGGTTCTTAAACCGAGAACGTACATGGACCTCCTGCCGCTTTTATCATCGGCAACTCTAAGCGGCAGACAAGTACAATAAATTACATGGCTATGAAAAATTTGCCGAATATCCTTGTTTATCTATTTATTTTTTTACTTCCCATCCAGCTTGGGCTACATTTTTTCCCCTCTTATGCTTTTATCGACGGCATACGTATCGATTATCTTGATCCGACATTGTATCTGACCGACATAATTGCAGTTGCTCTCATAATTACTAACTACAAAAATATTGTTTTGCCTAAAACAAAACTATCATCGGTTTTGATAATTACTCTTGTGATCAACGTCATATTTTCTCTTTCCCCTCTTGTAACTATATACAAATCAATTAAGTATCTTGAAATATTTTTACTTTTCCTGATTTTTTCAAAAATCAACCTCAAACCCAAACGTCTACTTATCATATTTTTGTTTTCAACAACGATACAGGTAGTTCTGGTACTGGCACAGTTTCTAACAAAGAGATCACTGCAAAATGTATTTTATTTCCTAGGTGAAAGATATTTTTCCATCTCGACTCCCGGCATTGCAAAAATAGTTATCAACGGAGTCGAATTTTTAAGACCGTATGGGTCTTTTTCTCATCCAAACTCACTTGCGGGATTTTTTTTAGCAATTCATGTATTTGTTTTGTGGAATAATGCATATAAAAATACTCCGCTGTTAAAAAATTTGACTCTTGCGGCGACAGCTATCCTAGTCTTTATGAGTTTCTCCAAAATTACGATCTTGCTCCTTGCTGTGGCCTATGTTTTGTATGGATTTAAAAATTATAAAACTTGCAAGATCTGCTCTATCGGCAAGGCGGTCTCCATGATCATAATTGCTGGTTTGTTTTTGATGTTTAAAGGCGACCCTAATACTATCCAAAAAAGGGTTTTGCTGATGAGCCATGCTACACAAATATTTATAAACAATCCCTTGGAAGGTATTGGCATAGGAAACTATGTAATTGCGGAAAGTAATTTTCCCAACCCTTTTTCTTATGTTTTTATTGAACCAGTTCACAATATTTTTCTGCTGTATTTGACCGAAGCAGGACTTGTCTTAACTTTTTTGACAGGAGTCATGATTTTTCCATTTTTAAAAAGGTTGTGGAACAATGAAGTTGCCCGAAATGTAATGATGGTTGTCGTCGTGACCGGACTTTTTGATCATTATTGGCTTACCTTACAGCAAAATTTACTCCTCTTGCCGGTATTATTTGGACTTCTGCAAAGACACGAACGTGTGGTAGAATAAACCAACTATAGTTAACAAATGCCCGGTCGGCTAATGGTAGGCCCGATGGCTCTGAACCATCTAATCCTCGTTCGAATCGAGGCTGGGCAGCAAGTTTTTTTAAATCATTCCTTTAGGAAGTATAGTGATATCTCTTAAGGGAGTTCCGTCATGATAAAAAGCTCCCTCAAACAGAATTTTATCCCAAGTCTCATCTCCCATAGCGAACAGTTGCCCTATAATCCCTACTGGCACATTGACGGGTGTTACGCACTCTGATCCTGAATGTTTTGATCTCGTCCCTCTAAAAGAATAATGCTGACTTGAATCAACCTCTATAACTGCCCCGTGTTGTCCTTTGTCCTGAACTTCAAGTCTAAATGGCAGTTGATTATCACCATTCTCATAAGGAAAGACTAAAACTTCACTGTTATTATCGGGTATAGATAAAATTTTTCCGCTTCTATTACGTACATCAGTTGCATAACGAAACATTTTTTCTTCCATTCTTTCAATAGCACTCATATAACAATAAAAAACTTAATAAGTATGATAGTATCATACGATATACTCCTTGTCAAGATTTCTTTGCTAATTATGATGTTTTTTTGGGTACAATAGATTAAATTTATACTTGTCGATATTGAGTTAAAATTCATGAAGCATTTACTAAATCAATTTATGTATTTTTTGGTTATTCTAGTATCTATTTTTGTGGTGTTTATTTTTTCCATTTCTTTTGGGAAAATTTATCAAATTTCGACCCAACCAAGCGCGCAAGAGCCATTGCCTACTCAAATACCTTCTCCTACCTCGACATTAACAATACTTGAAAAAAACATCACTGAAATCTTGAATAATAAACAAGGTGATTATGGAATATATTTTAAGGATTTAAAAAGTGAAAAAACTTTTGTTTTAAATGCCGATCGAGAATTTCAAACAGCCAGTCTCTACAAGCTTTGGGTTATGGCAGAAACCTATCGACAGATAAAACAGGGCAAACTCGATAAGGAGCACGTTATGACAGCAAAAATTGCAGAGTTAAATGAACAATTCAAGATTGCCACAGAATCGGCTGACCCTTCCAAAGATATGGATGATGAAGTTAGTTATACAGTTTTTGATGCTCTAAATGAAATGATAACGATTTCGGGAAATTACTCCGCGTTTATTTTGGGGAGACAAATTCGTTTATTCAACGTCAGCGATCTTCTGGAAAGTTATAAACTTAATCATTCTTCAATTGGTGACAATGCCATAGGCATACCTACAACAACGGCACGAGACACAGGTGTATTTTTTGAACTTTTATATAAAGGTGAATTGATTGATGAAAAATCTTCAATAGCGATGCTTGAGCTCCTAAAAAAACAACAACTTAACGATAAAATACCCAGACATCTACCGGAGGACATAGAAATCGCCCACAAGACGGGAGAACTCGCGCCATTCAATCATGATGCAGGTATTGTATATACAGATAACGGAAATTACATTATTGCTATACTTTCAGAAACAGATGATCAAACACACGCCGAAGAGGTTATTGCCAATATTTCCAAAACCGTTTATGACTACGTGGTTGATGAATATTGATGTTTTAAATAATCAAAACAGCTCCATCTGACTTTTTTTGTTTAGCCATTTTTCTTTACGTTTTTTTTGTTTTTCGATGGCAGCGTCCTCGATTTTTTTAAGCTGTTTGTTTTTTAATAATTCATAAAATCTGGAAATTGTTACTTTTTTATGCTGGCGACTATCTGTATAAAACAGATATAAATCTTGTTTTGCCCTTGTTATGGCAACATATAAAAGGCGCTTTTCTTCATTTAAATCTGTTTGGTTTTGCTTTTTTAAGAGAGGTATCAAGCCTTCTTCAAATCCACAAATAAAAACTGTATTAAACTCCAGTCCCTTGGCGGCGTGCATTGTCATTAAAGCAACTTTATCGGCCTTTGGATCGTAATACTCATGTTCTTTTAGATAATCTAAATAGTCGATAACCTTTTTAAGCGGATTTTTTTTCTTCTCAAATTGCGATAAATTGTTGATAAATTGCTGTAAGTTTCTTTGTTTAGATTGACTTTGAGCTATTTTTTTATTCAAGTTAAATATTTCCATTATTTTGTGGATAAGTGTAGATAAAGGATCATTTTCTTGCTTTTCTGACAATTTTTTTAGAGCATCATAATATGTGGATACTATCTTGATAACTTTTTTGTCGGAACCGCCCGACCTTGAAACAGAGTCTAAAATCTCTTTATTCTTGTCATAAATATATCTCAACACTCCGATGATAAAGCTTATTTCTTTTTGATCATAAGGCGAATCTCCACCTATCACTTGATAAGGTAAAGCGGACTGGCTAAATCTTTGCCCAAGGACTCGGCCAACATGATGAGTCCTGTATATAACGGCAAAATCTGAAAGTCTAAGATTTTGGTTTTTATTTTTTGAAAAATCTGAAGCTTGTAAAAGATCGGTGCCTCCTATTGATTCATTGATCTTATTGACAATCCAATCTGCCTCGGTGTACTCATCTGCCGTATGCACGAGCTGGATTAAACCACTGCTTTTGTGCGCCGACTCAAGTGGAGTCTGTCCCGCAAATAATTTAGTGCTCGTGTCAATGATGCTCTGTGTGGATCGATAATTGGTTTCAAAAATAATCTTCGAATAACCCGTAAAATCCTCTTTGATTTTCTCAAAAACAGTCGAATCTGCTCCCCGAAAGGTATATATAGATTGCAGCGGGTCTCCAATGATAAAAAGGTGAGAGCTTGCTAACTTTTTGATTATTTCGTACTGCAAATTATTGGTGTCCTGGAACTCGTCAACAAGAACATGTTCAAAGCGAAAATCATCATTTGTATTAATCGTTTTATAAAGTAATAACAATAGGTCATCAAAATCCAGTAAATTACTGTCTTGTAAAAATTTGTTATAGAGAATAAATACCTCATTTTTATTATGTAAATCACGATTGGTTTTTGACAGAGAAATTTCCTGAAGAAGCTGTTTTAAATTTTTTTGAGTCAAACTCTTTTTGTTTTTGATCATGAGCATCTCAAGTATGGAAAGTTGCTCCTTCTGATCAATGATGCGAAAGTTATTATTTGGGATTGATTGAGAGGCAAAGGCATGAAAGGTACCGATAAAAGGCAACGACTTTAAATGTGCCAGCCGTTCCTTCATCTGTGCCGCCGCCTTTTTAGTGAAGGTGAGAGCCAAAATTTCTTTTGGACCGGCTTTTTTTTCGGTCAAAAGATATTCTACCCTTGCAGTAAGCGCTCTGGTTTTGCCGGTGCCGGGACCGGCGATGATGACGACTACGCCGTCTGATTTAACTGCTTTTTGTTGTTTTGGATTAAGATTATTCACATGCAGATTATAATCCCAAACTCATCTGTGGGCCTGCCTGCTGCCGCTCTATGTCATTTCTAAAAAACTTGATGACTCCATACACTCCGTCGTAACCCGGTTCAATATACACATCTCCTCTTCGCATCCGTGTGATCACGCGAGCAAGTTCTACAAATCCACCTTTCATTATTTCATCCGTGGAAATCTTTCGCAGGATACTGAACTCCTCACCAAGCGTTTCATAAATTTTTTTATATTCTGCCCAAACCGGCTTTGTCTGAACATTTTTTCCAAGCATTTGAGCTATTATCTCAACCAAGGGAATTATATACTCTACTTTTTTATGCTTTGCAGGTTTATAACTTTCGGGATGATCGGCTATTTCACCCACACGGTAATCAACGCCAACTGTAAGCGGTTTATGACAAACAGGGCAAATCCCTTTATGTTTTTTGGTTTCTTCGGGAGAAAAACTTATATTGCATAATCTGTGGCCATCAAAATGATATTTTCCTTCTTGTGGAAAAAACTCGATTGTGCCAATAAAATCATCGTTATTAGTCTTTATCGCCTTGATTATCTCCTTATAAATAGGTTTACAAGCTAAAATATTTGCCTCACGTCCAAGTTTTTGCGGTGAGTGGGCGTCGGAGTTGGAGATTACCGTCACTTTCTGCAGTTCGTCAAGACGCCAATTCATATAAGGATCAGAAGAAAGTCCAGTTTCAATCACCTTTATTTCAGGAGCAAGATCTTCAAAAGCCTGCTTTATAGAGTTAAATCCCGATTTTGAGCCAAACATCGCAAACCATGGCGTCCAGATGTGCGCCGGAAAAAAAAGACTATCTGGATGAGAGTCTAAAGTGATCTGAAGAAGATGTTTGCTGTCCATGCCGAGGATCGGACGTCCGTCTGCCTTCAGATTACCGATGCGGTCAAGCTTGGAGTTGATTTTAGCTGCTATTTCGAGATTTGGGGCAACAACCACATTGTGCAGTTTGCGAACAGCTCCTCCTTTTGAATAAATATTACTGATCTCGACTGTGGGCACAAAACGAATGAGGTTATTCCGTACCGATTGTGGGAGGGTTTTGTCGATCTCTTTGGTAATTTCATCTTTGAGTTTATAAAGACCTTCATCGGTCATCACCAACTTTTCTTTCATTTCCGCAAACCAGGCAGGGTGAGTAAAATCACCTGTTCCAAGAACATTAATACCTTTTATCTTTGCCCAGTAATACAAGCCTTCAATATTGCTGTTTTTACTAGTTGCTCGGGAATGATGGGAATGGATATGTAAATCAACTATGAGCTCCATAAAATATTTTATTCTTCTTAAAATTACAACCATCTTCTAACCGCTTTTTTATATCTTCTATACTCCTTGCCAAAATATTGTTCCAAAAATCTTTCTTCTTTATAAACAGCAGAATTAAAATAAACCAAAGGGATGATCATTGTAAATACAAGATAACTGCGAAGCGAAATAAAATAGCCAAATCCAAAAAGAAAAATCGCTATATAAATTGGGTTGCGCGAATACTGAAATGGACCGTTAGTGATAAGAGAACTCTGTCTTTTAATATTATGTTGCGCAGGCATTCCCCAAGATTGTTTCATGACAACTTTTGCCCAAACTGCAAGTATAACTCCCACGATAAATACACCAATACCAATTGGCTGTAAATAAATTCCTCCTGGCAATAAAAGTTGTGGGTAAATTTTTAAAACAATGAATTGAAAAATAAATATTACTGGATAATAAACAGCGTGAAAGCTTTTTTTAAAAATAAAAACAATCCTTGTTTTAACGGTACGGGGATCGGTGATAAACCAAAATATTCCCAAAAGTTGAATAACTATGGATTCTATGATAAATAGTTTAAACATAATTATTTCAAACAGGTTATAAATATTTTACTGATATCTCATGACTTGCTAATAGACAATGTCCTAATGTAACATAAGATTACATAAGTTACAAAATCAAGTATGAAAATACTTATTATTTACGAAACATACTCTGGAGGGACCAAAACCGCAGTTGAGTTTATGGCAGAAGAGTTGATAAAAATGAATCACGCAGTCGACATTATCCACGCGATAGATGCTAAACCGGATAGTTTCTCCAAACATGATTTGTATATATTTGCGACTCCAAGCTGGCTCGAACGTGATCGCGAAGGACAACCACATATCAACTTCATCAAATTTATGGAAAAATTTGAGAAAGAATCGTTTGAAAATAAAAATATAGCGCTTATGGGTCTTGGGGATGCAACATATGCACATTTTTGTGGAGGTATTGATGTCTTAATGAAATTTCTTGAGGAACGAGGCGGAAAAATATTAGCTTCACCACTCAAGCTTGATAGTTACTTTATGAAGCCGGAAGAATGCAGAAAAATTATGAAAGAATGGATTTCCAAATTCACTCTTAAAAATTAGCGGTAGAAGATCGGTTTTTCGGTCTGTGGGAGGATCAAACTCATGCGTCTGTCTCTATCAGAGACTCTCTCAACAAAGACTTTTACCTTCTTACCTATCTCGAAGTTCTCCTCACCTGTTAGTTTACTTACATGGATAAGGCCTTCGACTCCCGGCTCAAGGCGAACAAAGTAACCATATCTTTCACGACGGACTATAGTACCTTCATGCTCTTTGTCTTTGGGATACTTCTTTTCAATATCTTTCCATGGGTCTTTCAATAATCGTTTAATAGACAGATTGAGCTTGAGATCATTTTCATTCTTCTCGACAACTAATACTTTGATCGTGTCCCCGGGTTTGACGTAGACCGAAGCATTGGTCACCTTTTCCCAAGAAATTTCAGAGATATGCACCAAACCTTCAACTCCCTCGATCTCGCAAAAGATGCCAAACTCGGAAATACCCAAAACCTTGGCATCATATGTTTTGTTAACTTTGATTTTGTCAAAAAGTTTTCTAAGTTGTTTTTGAGAAATATTAAGTGCAGCAGCTTTCTGCGAAACTACCAGTCTGTTTTTTACTTCATCAACTTCAAGCACCTTGACTTTTATTTTTTGACCCTCAAGTTTTCCCGGAGTGCTCAAAAAATCCTGCGTAAGCTGAATTTTGGGAATGACACCCCGTATCCCCATAAAATCTATAAACACTCCACCTTTGCCATATTCGCCGCAAATGACTTCAATGTCTGCTTCTTTCTTTTTCTTGTCTTCGAGGATATTCCATTTCCCCTTTTCAAAAAATTTTCTCATTGAAACAACCGGATATCCTTCTCGAGACTCATCTGCGATAATACGCACCCTTACCTCATCTCCTTCTTTAAGGTATGGCAAATATGTCGAAATCTCCTTGAGCTCCTTCTCACCAAGCACGGCCAGTGCTTTGGCGCCGACATCAAACAGGACGTTCCTTCGTGAAAGATTTAATATCTTTGCCTCCATTTCAGCTCCTTGATGTATGTTTGACACGGTGCTCTTTTGAAGCAGAGATTCCATCAAGTTTGTAGATTGATTTTGCTTTGAGTTTTGAGAGTTTTTTGGCATCAACTTTAACTGTCCTCCTTTTTTTTTCTTTACTGTGTTTTTTAATATACCATATTTTCCACAAAAATCAATGCAGATCGTCTTGGCAGGAAAAGCTATAAACCCGCAATTTCCTTTGTCGCTTGCTGGTTCATCTCAAGAATGCTTTGAAAAGTTTTTATCTCTGCTTGATTTAGATCTTTCATTACATCTGTAATGACCTCTTTGTGTTTTGCATTACTCTGTTGGAGTTTGATAACAAAATCTTCGGAAAAATTACTACCCTGTTTTTTTGCGTCTTTAAGCAGAGGTGAAATTTTTAAAAAATAGGTTTCTGCATTAATTAGTTCGCGTTTTGAGAGCTGTTCTTTACCTTTTTGGGCAAGCTGTAAAGCAGTCGCCATACGTTTATCAGATAGATGAAGATAAAATTGTGCTTTTTTTACATTGTCGCGTGTTGTAAAAATGAGAATTTTATCGCGTAATTCTTTTAAGGGATACAAAGGGTGATCGGTGAGTAACCCTGGATATGGAAGAGGATAAATAACTTCGGGTTGTTCAAGCTGCAAACTGTCAGTCTGCGCCTGAACATGAAAGACCACTATCGATGAAACTAAAACAAAAATTCCTATTAAAATTGATATAAGGCTTTTCATGTTGTGACATTTTACCACTTCCTAACAAAAAGACAACCCCGCCAGATATAAACCTTATAAATCATTATAAAACTTATATCTGGCGGGATTTTGTTATTATTTAACTCGTCTTTTAAGACTCTTTCCAGCAGTAAAGCCTGGAGTTTTGGTTGCAGGGATCTGGATTTCTGCACCAGTTTGAGGATTGCGTCCTTTTCTAGCGGCGCGACTTCGTACTAAAAAGGTGCCAAAACCAGTTACAACAACCTTTTCTCCTCTTTGCATTGCGTCGGCAACGGTTCCGAAAACAGAATTAACCGCGTCCTTTGCTGCTTTTGAGGTAAGACCGGCTTTTTTAGCAACTTGAGCAATAAGATCAGCTTTTGTCATTTAGTGTCACCCCCTTTCTAGGCATTCTCATGTTTAGAGCATGAGACTAGGATATAATTATTATCTGCCATAAAGCTTAGTTTGTTTATCGCATCTTGTCAATCCTTATTTAAAATATCTTATTGTTACAATCTATATCAATTGTACTTTGCGATAGACTCTGTCCTGAACTCCCGTATGACGCTGATCTTTATTTGACCGGGGAAAACCTCAAATTTTTTTTCAAGCTCGTCTTTGAGTTTTGTTGCTAATATTTTAGCCTCGTCATCTGAAATCTCGTTTGGCTGAACCATCACTCTAAGTTCTCGACCGGCCTGTAGGGCATAAACATCGCGTACGCCCTTGTGAGATTTGGCAGTATCTTCGATGGTTTTGATACGTTTTAGATACTCTTCAAAATCTTCATGTCGTGCGCCTGGTCTGCCACCTGAAACTGCATCGGCAATATAAACAAGAACCGACTCGACTGATGGAAAAGGAATGTCTTCATGATGGGCCGCAACACAATCGATTACTTTTTTGGGAAAATTGTGTTTTTTCAAAAGCTCAACACCCAAATCCACATGCGAGCCCTCTTTGTCGGAAATTACCTTTCCGATATCATGAAGCAGGCAACCAAGCTTCACTGTGTTGACATCGGCCTTGAGTTCGTGGGCAAGTGACACACCAATCCTGGTTTCCTCAAGAGTGTGCGTGATCATATTTTGACCGTAGGAATAACGATATTTAAAATAGCCAAGCAGACGGACAACATCGACCGGCAAATTAAACACTCCAACTCTATGTCCTAGATCTTCCCCTGCCTTCATAATGATTTGATCAATTTCATGTTTTACTTTTTTTACTATCTCTTCTATTCTTTGTGGTTGAATACGTCCGTCTTTAATGAGTCTTTCCAAAGAAATTCTTGCGATCTCGCGACGAACCGCGTCAAACGATGACAGTCTGATTATCCCTTCCTCTTCAAGATCAACATCAACCCCGGTTGCGAGTTCAAAAGCGCGAATATTTCGTCCGTCTTTACCAATAATTCTACCTTTGTAATCGTCATTTGGTAGTTGGACAACCGAAAGAGTGTACTCCGCAGTATAATCCGTTGAGCCATATCGCATCGCGTCAACAAGAATTTCTTTTGCCTTTTCGGTAGACTGCTTTTTGACTTCTTCTTCAGATTCGCGAAGTTTTTTGGCAATGTCTCCTTTCATACGATCTTCCCATGCTTGAAGCAGTAGTTTGCGTGCTTCATCTTTGGTCATCTGCGCAATTTTCTCAAGCTTAACCAAAATTTTTTCTTTACTTTCCTCGTATCCTTTTTTAGTAAGGTCTGCCTGTCTTAATTTTTCTTCAACGCGTTGGTCTTTACTGCGCAACTCTCTTTCATGCAGCTCTATTTGCTGCTCTTTTCTGGCGAGGCGCTTTTCTATCTCGATACTTTCATTAACCACGCTTCGCGCCTGACGTTCGGATTCTTGTTTGATTTTTAATGACTCCTCATTGGCTTTTAGGATTATCTCTTTGGCCTTAGTTTCTGTTTTTTTTAGCTCTTCCTCTTTTTCCTTTCGAAAAAGACTTTTCAATATTGATTGAAACATAAAAGTACTTTTATTAAGCAAGATCTTTCTGATAAAGAAGTTGACTTTGTGTTACAAAGATGTGTTTTCCATAGGATAAAAATTGAAACATCAAATCAGAAATTATCTTGTCTTGAAAAATTTTAACTATACTATTTTACTCGCTCTCCTCAAATTCTTCAATTGTTTTTCTAACAACCTCGTAATCAAAACCCCTTCGTAATAAATATTGGGTGGTTTTTTTGTAACGATCAAATTTATTTAGACCACGATATCTTCCCCACACTTTATATAGCGCCATTTTGGCAAGTTGCTCTTCGTCAACGCTGTTATTGGCAAAATAGGTGTTTATAGCGTCGGATTTTATACCCTTTTTTTGTAGTTCGTAAATAAGTCCTCGTTTACCTTTTTGTTTATTTTTTGTCCGTATATCTACATAATCACTTATATACTGGGAGTCATTAATATAATCAACACGTTTTAACTGGGAGATAACTTCTTCAATGAGGTCGGAGTCAATTTTTTCTTTTTGTACAACTCGGTTGAGGTAGTCACGTATTTGACTCTCTGTACGCTGTCTTGAGCTCAACACTCTTAAAGAGCGTTGATATAGTTTGTTATACTGCTCTTTTCTGTCCATGACATTTTCAGTGGTTTTTGTGTTGTTTTTTTGAGTCGATGAATTTTTCGTATACTTGTTTATGAATTTCTTCATAAAGTTTTTTGTCTTGAGAAATGGTGTCTTTAGCCTGATCAATACCCTGTCCTAGAACATTGCTCTTGTATTTTATAAAAGCGCCACTTTTTTCAAGAATGCCTTGACTGACGGCAGTTTCGATCATGGCGCCAAGATTGTCTATTCCTTCGCTATTTATAGTAAATTCAGCGATTTTAAAAGGTGGTGCAACCTTATTTTTCACAATCTTAACTCTTATGCGAGCACCTGTCACCTCATCGCCTTTTTTGATTGTTTGAATTTTTCGTACATCCATGCGGATCGAAGCATAAAATTTCATAGCCAGCCCACCGGGAGTCGTTTCGGGATTGCCAAACATTATTCCTATTTTGAGTCGTAATTGATTTGTAAATAATATAGTAGTTTTTGATTTTGAAACTACTGCGGTAAGCTTACGAAGAGCTTGAGACATAAGTCTTGCTTGTAGTCCCATCTGCGAGTCGCCCATATCTCCCTCAATTTCTGCACGCGGCACAAGTGCCGCAACCGAATCAATAACTATAAGTTCGATACCTCCGGAACGGACCAATGTCTCTGTGATTTCCAGAGCTTGTTCTCCTGTATCTGGTTGCGATATGAGCAATTGATCAAGATGGACTCCGAGTTTTTGTGCCCATGCAGGATCCATAG
>MFZZ01000031.1:20377-23223 GCA_001789555.1 Candidatus Roizmanbacteria bacterium RIFCSPHIGHO2_12_FULL_38_13 | reverse complement strand
AAAAGATGGTTTATATGAAGTTCAGGCAATGGTTTTCAAGCCTACGATTTCAGGAGATAATACATCAGTTCATGGTTCAGTGTCACTCGTTGGTAAAAAAATGAATTAACCTGTAGAAGTAATAAATTGTTTACATAGATTATTTGCACAGCTTGTTTTATAATGTCCTCATGAGAAAAAGAGGTGAACTTACCAAAGCTGACATTCTTCATATAGCCCGTCTTGCCAATCTTACTTTAACCGATAAGGAAGTCGAAAAGTATCATGGACAACTTTCCGAAACCATCAAATACGTTGAAAATCTGGATGAACTTGACACAACAAATGTAAAACCTACTTCTCATTCAACCAATGTCACCAATGTTTATTTCGAAGATGGTACAGAAAATACACGACTATTTTCACAAGAGAAAGCTTTAAAGAATGCAAAAAATACCAAAAATGGTCAGTTTGTTGTGAAAAGGATTATGGAGTAACAGTTCGTCATGCCGAACTCGTTTCGGCATCTAGATCCCGAAATAAATTCGGGATGACGTTTTATAATGATTATGGATCTATTTGGAAAATCATTAATCGAACTTCAGGAACTAATTAAAACCAAAAAAGTATCTTCGAAAGAAGTATTTGATTATTTTGCAAAAAGAAGTAAAAAATATAATCCGAAGCTAAATGCATTTCATACTTTGCTTGATAAACCGGTAACAGAATCATCTGCTACAGGTGGGTCTTTATATGGAATTCCTTTTTCAATGAAAGATACCTACAACACGAAAGGTGTGCAAACAACAGCTTCATCAAGGGTAATTGATGATTATATTCCTCCATATAATGCTACAGTCTATGAAAGATTAGTTAAAGCTGGTGCTGTACTTCTTGGAAAATCTAATTGTGATGCGTGGGGACATGGTTCATCTACAGAAAATTCAGATTTCGGAGTAACAAAAAATCCCTGGAATAACGACTATGTGGCTGGTGGCTCAAGTGGGGGATCTGCAGCTGCGTTAAGTGCTTATCTTTCTCCATTTGAAATAGGCGAAGATACTGGTGGATCGATTCGTTTGCCTGCGGCCTTTTGTGGAGTTGTGGGACTAAAGGTCACTTATGGCCTTGTATCACGATATGGATGTATTGCCTATGCCTCCTCACTCGATACAGTCGGACCAATGACGACTTCAGTACATGATATGGCAGCAATTTTGGAAATCATTGCCGGAAATGATCCCTATGACGCTACAAGTACCTTTACAAAATCATTTTCCTATCTAAATACTCTGGATAGAAAAGTTAGTGGTTTGAAAATTGGTGTACCGAAGGAATACTTTGGTGAAGGGATTGATCCAGAAGTTGAAAGAAAGACTAAGGAAGCATTAGGTATATTTGAAAAGTTAGGTGCGACTGTAAAGGAGATTTCCTTACCTCATACAAAATATGCAATTGCCGCCTACTATCTATTAGTAACAAGCGAAACAAGTTCAAATCTAGCAAGGTACGATGGCATACGATTTGGGAATGATCGAAATTTTTTTGCAGCTGAAGCAAAAAGAAGGTTAATGTTGGGTGGATATACATTATCTGCCGGGTATTATGACCAATATTATAAAAAAGCACAGAAAGTAAGAACAATATTTAGAGAAGATTTTGATGACGCTTTTAAGGATGTAGACCTAATTATCGCACCGGTATCACCTACACCTGCTTTTAAAATTGGTGAAAAAATAAATAATCCTTTGCAAATGTATTTATCTGATATTCATACTGTACCAGTAAATCTTACCGGAATACCATCTTTATCAGTACCAATCGGTTTAAGCAAAGAAGGATTACCAATTGGAATGCAAATCATGGGCAATCATTTTCAAGAAGACAAGATATTAAATGTTGGATATCAATTTGAACAGGAAACCAATTTTTTTGATGTGATAAAAAAAGGACGGGAAAAATATAAGGATTAGTATCGTCATCCCAAATTTAATTCTTATTATTCGTCATCCCGAACTTGTTTCGGGATCCCTATGAAAAATATAGTTTTAGCAATTAAGAGAGAGAAACAATTGAAAAATTGGCATAGAGATTGGAAGATTAATCTTATAAAACAAAAAAATCCAGACTTTAGAGATTTATTTCAAGAATTAGTAGATGCCGAAACGAGTTCGGCATGACGAGTTCAGGATAAGGTATGACGAATATGAAATACACACCAGTTATCGGTTTAGAAATTCATGTTGAGCTCAAGACAAAATCCAAGATGTTTTGTCAGTGCGAAGCTGATTACTTTGGAAAAAAACCAAACACAAATACATGTCCGGTTTGTTTGGGAATGCCTGGTGCTCTTCCTGTTCCGAATAAAACTGCAGTTGAATGGACAATTAAAATTGGACAGGCTTTAAATTGTGTTATAAACAAACAGTCAAAGTTTGACCGCAAACATTATTTCTATCCCGATCTACCAAAGGGGTATCAGATAAGCCAGTATGACGAACCGATTGCCGTGAAAGGATATCTAGAGATTAATACCACCCCGTCTTCACTTCATTCAGCCACCCCTCCTTATAAAGGAGGGGAATCTATTAATAAAAGTCTCCTCCTTGAGAAGGAGGAGTACCCGAAGGAACGTCAGACGTTCCGAAGGGGGGAGGTGGTTAAGAAGATTGGAATTACACGTGTTCATCTAGAAGAAGACACAGGGAAGCTTACTCATGTAGGTGAAGATACTTTGGTTGATTTTAACCGTTCCGGTGTTCCGCTCGTTGAAATTGTCACCGAACCGGATTTTGATAATTCGGATGATGTTAAGGTTTTCTTGGAAGAATTACATACAATCATTCGATATCTTGATGTTTCGGACG
>MFZZ01000031.1:0-20367 GCA_001789555.1 Candidatus Roizmanbacteria bacterium RIFCSPHIGHO2_12_FULL_38_13 | reverse complement strand
AAAAGGGAGTATGAGAATGGAGCCGAATATATCACTTGCCCGTGTAACGCGAAACGTAGAACGTGTAACGTTACCAAATTATAAAGTTGAGATAAAAAATATTAATTCATTTAATTTTGCAAAAAAAGCTATTGAATATGAGTTAAAACGTCAGGCGGAAATTCTTGACTCCGGTAAAACCCCAATTCAAGAGACGCGTGGTTATGACGATGATCGCGGCATTACATATTCTCAAAGATCTAAAGAGGAGGCTCATGATTACCGCTATTTTCCGGAGCCGGACATTCCGCCAATGGAATTTGGTGATGAACAATTAGAAGAAATTAAGAAAACCATTCCTTTACTCCCAAATCAGATAGTAAAACAGTTGATAAGTATGGGAGTTAAATCATCTGATGCTTTTCTCATTTCTAGAAATAAGAAACTGACAGAGTATTTTCAAAAAGTTGATTCAATGCTTAAGATTGAAAATTCATCACAAATTGTTGCAAACAACTTGGTTAACAAGAAATTATCTATTGAACTTTCACCGGAAGAATTTGCAAAAGAAATCGAAAAACTATCTAAACCAAAACAAACAGATATGGGTACTCTGACATCAGCAATAGAAAAAGCTATTAGTGCCAATCCAAAAGCAGTCGCCGATTACAAATCAGGCAAAACGAACGTTCTCATGTTTCTGGTCGGTCAGGTGATGCGCGAAATGAAAGGACAGGCTGATGCAAATATTGTTCGACAAAAATTAGAAAAATATTTAAAATGAATTTATTAAAAAACTTATTTATTCCCATTTCTTTTATATCAATTTTATTGATTATTCCTATATTTATTGCCTTACTCTTTGATTCCTACAAAATTTATAAGAAATCACAAGGCAGGATAAGCGGTAAAAAAATTATATTAGGTTGGACAATTTGGCTAATGATGTTAATAATTGTGATTGTATTTTTTCATAATTTAAATAAATTTATATTGTACTGGTAGAATATTTTATGTCATTTGTTCATCTTCACACACACTCAGAGTACTCACTTCTTGACGGGATGTGCCGGATAGAAGAGCTTATTGCCAAAGCAAAATCCTTTGATATGCCCGCTGTTGCTTTGACAGATCATGGCGCGCTTTATGGGGCATTTAAATTTTTTATTCAGGCAAAAGACGCAGGCATTAAACCAATAATCGGCTGTGAACTTTATAAAGCCAAAAAATCCAGGCATGATCGAGGTGGCGACGGTGAAAAAGGCAACTACCATCTGCTTGTTTTAGCAAAAAATTTGACCGGCTACAAAAATCTTCTTAAATTGGTGACTCTTGCGAATATGGAAGGGTTTTATTACAAACCTCGTGTTGACTGGGAGTTATTAAAAAAATATTCTGATGGTCTTATCGCAACTTCAGGATGTATGAGCGCAGAGGTGCCATCGCATCTAATGGATAATCAGCAAAACAAGGCGGAAGAAGCTCTTAAAAAATATTTAGAAATTTTTGAAGACAATTTTTACATAGAACTTCAGCGTCATCCACAGATTGAAACGCAAGAAAGTCTAAATCAAAAACTGGTGAAGCTTTCACGAAAATTTGGCGTGCCTTTGGTCGCCACGAATGACGTGCATTACCTTGAAAAAACGGATGCCTATGCTCAAGAAATATTACTTTGCATTCAGACTCAACGAACAATTATCGAAAAAAACAGACCGCTCTCGATGCTGGATGTCCCGGATTATTATTTTAAATCTCCGAAGGAGATGAAGTCAGCCTTTTTGGATTACCCTGAAGCTATTGAAAATACTCTTAAAATTGCCGAGAAATGCAACCTGGAAATACCTTACGGTAAATTGATTTTGCCTAAATTTGATGCACCAAAAGGTATGAATACAAAGGAATATTTGACCAAACTTGTAACGGAGAAAAAAAACCGAGTGAAAAATGCTTCGAATGATCAGATTGATGAAAGACTAAATTATGAACTGGATATTATCAAAAATAAAGGGTACGCAAATTATTTTTTATTCATCCAGGACATTGTCAACTGGGCTAAGGATAACGGTATTGCTGTTGGACCGGGCAGAGGTTCGGCTGCTGGTTCACTGGTCGCCTATGTGCTTCGCATCACAGATGTAAATCCTTTTGAACACAAAATACCTTTTGAAAGATTTTTAAATCCGGGTAGACCAACACCCCCTGATATTGATATCGATTTTTCTGATAAAAGACGTGAAGAGGTAATTAAATATATTTCCGAAAGATACGGCAAGGAAAATGTTGCACAGATCATTACCTTTGGAACAATGGAGGCAAGACTGGCAGTACGTGATGTTGCACGTGCTCTTGGTCAATCATATGCCCAAGGTGATCGTATCGCAAAGATGATCCCGCTTGGCAAACAGGGTTTCCAGATGAGGATAGATCGTGCCCTCAAGGAGTCTTCTGCCTTAAATTTGGCTTATAACAGCGAAGAAGAGGTCAAAAAGGTGATTGACATTGCCAAAAGGGTCGAAAGTCTGCCGCGTCATTTTTCTGTGCATGCTGCGGGCGTTGTCATCGCCGATAAGCCTCTCATCGAGTATGTTCCCCTGCAAAGGGATAACAAGGAAGGACGTATCATCACCCAATATGACATGTACAGCCTTGACCTCAATGCCGTTTCGGAGAACAAAGCAGTCGGACTGGTTAAAGCCGACATCCTTGGCCTTCGCAATCTATCTATCCTCGAGGAGGCCATAGCTTTTGTTGAAAAATTTCGAAACATAAAAATTGATATCCACGATGTGCCGCTTGATGATAAAAAAACTTATGAACTTATTAGTCGTGGTGAGACAGTTGGAGTTTTTCAGCTTGAGTCTGCGGGCATGCAGCGACTGGCCAAAGACCTCCAACCAACTAAGTTATCGGATATCACTGCTATGGTCGCACTCTATCGACCTGGACCAATGGATCTTATCCCGAACTTTATTTCTTCCAAAAAAAACTCAAAAAAAATTAAGTATCTGCATCAAAATTTAAAACCAATTCTAGAAGAGTCATACGGCGTGATTGTTTATCAGGAGCAGTGTATGGAGATCGCCAATAAGTTCGCCGGATTTACCATGGTTGAGGCAGATCTACTGCGTATGGCCATGGGTAAAAAGAAAAAATCACTTATGGCCTCGGGCAGAAAAAAATTTATCGATGGCAGTATGAAAAACGGTTATTCTCGAAAAATTGCCACAGATCTTTTTGATCAGATAGAAAAATTTTCAGCTTATGGATTTAACAAACCACACTCGGTTTCTTATGCTCTTATTGCCTACTGGACTGCTTACATGAAATCAAACTATACTGTCGAGTTTATGACAGCACTTATGACCGCCGAGCTCCAGGGAGTCGCCGGACCGATGCGAGAGGTAAAGATGTCCATGGCTCTTGAAGAAAGTAAAAGGCTAGATATAAATGTACTGCCGCCAAATATTAACAAGTCGGAACACGATTTTTCCATCGAAAATAACTCAATAAGATTTGGGTTGTCTGCAATAAAAAATGTCGGCGCAGCAGCGATCGACTCTATTTTAAGCTCTAGAAAAGATGGTGGTAAGTTTAAAGGTTTCCGTGATTTTTTAATGAAGGTTGACCTGCGTAGGGTAAACAAGAAAACAGTGGAAAGCCTGATAAAGACCGGAGCATTTGATGATTTTTTTAATAGAGCTACTTTACTTATGTATTATCCTCAACTCGTTAAAGAAATTGCCTCTGTTAAATCAAATATTGAGGATGGTCAGTTTGCACTTTTTGGTGGTCAGGACAAAAAAGCATATGAAAAAGATAATTTTAAAGAGGCAGCCGAGCTTGATGAAGACAAGCTAATCGAATTTGAAAAGGAGGTTATCGGATTTTTGATAACCAAAAATCCGCTTGAGAAACATCGGAAGATCATCGATCAGAAAGTCAATAAACATATCGGTGATATTTCGGAAAAGGACATCGATAAAAACTATATTTTTTCCGGATTGATAACACAGTTTAAAGTTATTAAAACAAAAAAAAACAACTTCGAAATGGCATTTATGCATGTGAACGATCTAACAGGCGCAGCAGAGGTAATAGTTTTTCCGAGAACCTATTCGCAGCTGAAAAATCTGTTTAAATTAAACACAGTTTGTCTGTTTGTTGGAAAAGTGACACAACGGGAAGGTCAATACAATATTATCCTAGATAAAGCAGTTAATCTGGATTTACGTCAAAAACACAAATGAAGTTACTAATTAGAAAACATCGTCGTCATATACCTAAATCCGGTGATTATCACAGTGCCGATATATCTGCCGCGAACTTTTCCGAAAGCTTAAAACCGTTGACTAAAGATAGTGCTCCTGATAAAATTAAAAAATTTTCATACATTGACATACATGGATCAAGAAGTGAAAGCAGGAAAAAAAAATCCAAAACAAAAAACATATCTGATATGGATTTGGTAACGATTAGCAAGTATATTAATATTGGGTATTATTTGCTTATTCCGATTTTAGTCGGAGTTTTCTTAGGAGTTTATATTGACTCAAAGTTTGCAACTAAACCAAGATATACATTAGTATTTTTATTACTTGGTACGGCTTTGACAATTTACAATTTGTTTAATTTATCAAAAAAAGACAATGCCTGAAGCAAAGGGACCACATATAAGTATAAAAGGTGAACAATTGTTTGATCTTTTTGGGTTTCATATCACCAATTCTTTGATTGCAACACTGATTGTCACCGGACTTTTTGTTTGGATTTCCTATCATTATTATGAGCAGTCGCAGAAAACGCAGAAAAGCGCTTTTTACTATGTGCTTAATTCGTTTATTGCAATGATTTATAATCTGTTTTACTCTGTTTTAAAAAACAACACGTCAATGTTTTTTCCATTATTAGGAGCTTTCTTTTTTTTCATAATTCTTAACAACTGGTTTGGGTTGATCCCAGGGGTCGGGGCAATACTTATCAATATTGTTGAACATGGCGAAACGCACAGTGTCCCGCTTCTTCGAGGAGGTACGGCGGATCTAAATACGACTTTAGCCTTGGCCATTATTTCAGTTGTTATGACACAGTATTACGGCTTCAAGTATTTGGGCATAAAAACTCATATCGGAAAATACCTAAACATTTCAAACCCTGTAAATTTATTTGTCGGAATTCTTGAGCTAATTTTGGAAGCAGCTCGAATCATCTCATTTTCATTTCGTTTGTTTGGCAATATTTTTGCCGGTGAGGTACTCTTGACTGTAATTGCTTTCTTGTTGCCGGCATTTTTTTCCTTTATCACTTTTCCAATGTTTGGATTGGAATTATTTGTCGGCTTTGTACAGGCACTTGTATTTACTATGTTAACAGCGGTATTTTTAAATATAGCTATACAGAAAGCGCACTAGTTTTAATTCGGAACTCGTAGCTTGGAGCTTGGAACTCATAACTTGGAGCTTGGAACTCGTAGTTTGGAGCTTGGAACTCATAACTTGGAACTCGTAGCTTGGAACTTTTCGTAGTTTATGAGCTATGAGCTCTAAGTTATGAGTTATGAGCTCTAAGTTATGAGTTATGAGCTCTAAGTTATGAGTTATGAGCTATGAGTTACGGGTTATGAGCTCTAAGTTATGAGCTATGAGTTATGAGTTACGAGAATAATTATTAATTCTTAATAAGAAAAGGGAGGTGAAAAAAAATATGGACGCAGAAACAGCAAAGTTCATTGGTCCGGCAATCGCAATTGGTGTTGGAGCAATCGGACCCGGTATCGCTATTGGTCTTATCGGAGGTAAAGCGGTTGAGGCACTTGGGAGAAATCCTGAAGCCGAAGGCTCGATACGTACAACAATGATTTTGGCGGCAGCATTTGCAGAATCGGTCGCCATTTTCGCGTTGGTTATAGCATTAATTTTGAAGTTTACCTAAAAAAAGGTAAAAAAATTATGGAAAATTTAGGAATTGATCTCAAATTGATCATCGCCCAGATTATAAACTTTTTTATATTGTTTATAATTTTTAAGAAGTTTATTTCCGTGCCTTTTCTGAATTTTGTCAAAGAAGAAAGAAGAAAGGAAGAAGAGAAAAACAAACTTCTAAAAGATATGGAAGAGAAGTCTCTGAAGCTTGACGAACAAAAGAAAATGATGAAACAAGAACAAAATAAGGAAATGGAAAAAATGATGTATTTGGCCGCCCAGGATGCGGAGGCTTTGCGTCAGGAACTGATTAAAAAGGCCGAAAAAGAAGCTGCAGACATAGTTGCCAAGGGCAAATTACAGATCGAAGACGAAAAGGCAAAAATGGACAAGCAAATGAAGTCACAACTCATTGATATAAGTACGATGTTGGTTGAAAAAGGCCTTCAAAATTATCTTGATGAGGAGAAGAAAAGAGCGGTAACACAAAACATTCTCAATAGTTTACCCAATGGAAAGTAATTAATTTGACGCTTTATGAAAATCGACGCTGTTTTGAAGGACGAACTTAAACAGTTCTTGAAACAAAAAATTTCCGATGAAGGTAGACGCATCATCATCGTGGCGCCTTATCGTTTGGATGAAACGGAAATAGATTCAATAAGACAGAAGTTTCAACTTGATTATAAAGCGCAAATATCACAGAAAGAAGACAAGAGTTTGATAGGAGGATTTATTATAAAGTTTGGTTCCAAAATGATTGACCTTTCAATCAAAAGTGAGCTACAAAATTTAAAACAAAGCATCTATGAAATCACTTGACCGTTATATCAAGGAAATTGAAAAAACGCTTTCTTCTGCACAAAGAACCAAGATAAAAACAGAAGAAGTAGGGGCAGTTGTCGAGGTAAAAGACGGTGTAGTTGTCCTGGAAGGACTGAACAACGTAGGCTACGGTGAGTTAATCCAGTTTCCAAACGGTGTACGTGCTATGGTCATCGACTTGACCGAAGGCGAAGTCGGAGCAATTGTATTGGGTGATTATCTGGAAATTAAAGCCAATGACATCGCTAAAGCGACCGGTATTACTTTGTCTATTCCAGTCAGTGAGGAAGTCTTGGGCAGAGCTATAAACCCACTAGGTGAACCGATTGACGGCGGCTCAAAAAAGATAACTCAAGACAAACTATATCCAATTGAAAAAAAAGCACCTGGTGTTGTTTCGAGAAAATCAGTCAGTGTCCCTTTGCAAACAGGCATAAAAGCTATTGACTCACTTGTTCCAATCGGACGAGGTCAGCGCGAACTTATCATTGGTGATCGGGGAGTCGGCAAAACAACTATCGCCATTGATGCGATATTAAACCAGCAAGAAGGCGACGTTATAAGTATTTACTGTGCAATAGGACAAAAAAATTCGAAAGTCGCCAACACTTTAGAACTACTTAGACGAAATAATGCATTGAAAAATTCTGTTGTTGTCAGTGCTTCGGCATCGGAGTCTGCAACATTACAATATCTTGTACCATATTCTGCCACAGCCATTGCCGAGTATTTTATGGACAAAGGCCGTGATGTACTTATCGTTTATGATGATCTTTCAAAACATGCCTGGGCGTACAGAGAGATTTCTTTAATTCTTAGGAGACCGGCCGGCCGTGAAGCTTATCCCGGAGATGTTTTTTATCTTCATTCACGTTTACTTGAGCGAGCCTCAAGACGTGACGAAAAACATGGAGGTGGTTCAATCACCGCTCTACCGATCATAGAGACTCTTGAGGGTGATGTATCAGCATATATTCCAACAAATGTTATTTCTATCACCGATGGACAGATAGTGCTTGATGCCGATTTGTTTAATGCCGGCATGAGACCGGCCATCAATGTCGGACTATCGGTCTCACGTGTTGGAGGATCGGCACAAACCAAAGCCATCAAGCAGGTTTCCGGCAAACTCAAGCTCGATTTGGCACAGTATCGAGAACTTAGCGCGTTTTCCCAGTTTGAGTCGGA
The DNA here is from genome assembly GCA_001789555.1 of Candidatus Roizmanbacteria bacterium RIFCSPHIGHO2_12_FULL_38_13. GTDB lineage: Bacteria > Patescibacteriota > Microgenomatia > UBA1406 > GWC2-37-13 > CAYNLS01. The sequence continues at coordinate 12,454 of MFZZ01000031.1, read as the reverse complement.
TCTTGATGTTGAGACAAAAAAGTTTCTAAACCGTGGCGCAAAGGTCACCCAAGTTTTAAAGCAGGACAAAAACAAACCATATGACTTATCATCACAAGTCGCCATTATCTGGGCCGCAACCAGTGGTCATCTTGATGAGCTTGATGTCGCCAAGGTTGAGGAGTTTGAAAAAAAATACTTATCTGATCTTAAAACAAGAGGCAAAAGTTTATTGAAAAAAATTAATGAGAAGAAAGAACTTGATAAAAAGGACGAAGAAGAGTTAAAAAAGTTTGTTGAATACAATTTAGAAAAATAAAAATTGTCATTCTGAGCATTAGCGAAGAATCTAGGAACGTCATCCCGAACTCGTTTCGGGATCTCTTAAATAAGATGCTGAAATAAATTCAGCATGACGCCTTTCTGAATCCTTCGGTTGCACCTCAAAATGAAATTAAATAATACGTATGAATTTACGGGCTGTAAGAAAGAAAATTCGCTCGATCAGAAATGTACGAAAGATAACCAAAGCCATGCAGATGGTTTCTGCCGTCAAAATGAGAAAAGCACAGGAAAACGAGATGGAAAGTCGTCCATACAGAGACGGTCTGCACGCAATAATAAATAAAATTGCGCCACATGTTGGCCCCGAACACTCAACGCTTCTTAGTAATGAGAATACTGGTGACCGCAATCTGGTTATTTTTGTAACATCAAACAAAGGTTTGGCCGGAGCATTTAATATTAATTTATTCAGGTTTTTGATCAGAACAAATCTCGACTTTAAAAAAACGGATTTTATTACAGTGGGTCACAAAGGCGCACAGTTTGTATCCAGAATGGGCGGCACAATTTTGGCCGATTTTTCTGAAGGAAAGGCATTGATACAGGTTTCGGCCATATTTGACTTTGTTTTGGATAAATATTTATCAGAAGATAATTATCGTACTGTATCGGTTGTTTATAACAAGTTTGTTTCCACGCTTAGATGTGAAAATATGATCGAAAGGCTTTTACCTTTTTCTTTGGAAGCAGATATTGAAAAAACTGAAGAAATAAACCGCAAAGAGTATCTAATCGAACCGTCACCCGAACAGATCATCGACCAGTTACTTAAAAGTTTTATCGAAGACAGAATTCGCGGTGCCATCATAAGTAGTGAAGCCGTTGAGCATTCGATGAGAATGATGGCCATGAAAAATGCCACCGACAATGCCCAGGATGTTATTTACAATTTAACATTGGTAGGTAACAAATTAAGGCAGGAAAAGATCACAAATGAGCTATTGGATATGATAACAGCGAAGGAGAGTGTTGAAGCAAGTTAGTTAAATCTGGTTATTAGTTTTTAAGAAATATGACCGAAGGAAAAATTGTTGCGATCAGAAACGTCGTTATCGACGTTGAGTTTCCCGAAAATGATACACCAAAAATATATGATGCCTTGGTGATTGAAGATAAATCTATTGGAAGACCCTCCGATTCGGAGGGTAAACTTATGCTTGAGGTCGAGGCTATTCTTGAGCCGGGACTTGTCCGCGCTGTTGCCCTAGATAACGTATATGGACTAAAACGCGGTATCAAAGTTTTAAATACAGGAAAACCTATCGAGGTTCCGGTCGGCGAGCCAACACTGGGACGTATTTTTAACATACAAGGAGAGTTGGTAGACGAAGGTCCTGCGATTAAAGCCACAAAATTTTTACCCATTCACCGTGCCGCACCCACGCTTCATGAACAGTCGGTGACACAAGAACTTTTTGAAACCGGTATCAAAGTAATTGATCTTATTGCACCTTTTATAAAAGGTGGCAAGGTAGCTATTTTCGGTGGTGCCGGAGTGGGTAAAACTGTACTTATTCAGGAAATGATTCACAATGTTGCCAAGCAACACCAGGGTGTTTCGGTGTTTACCGGAGTCGGTGAGCGTTCACGTGAAGGTAACGACCTTTGGAATGAAATGAAAGAGACAAAAGTTATTGATAAAACCGCACTCGTTTTTGGACAGATGAATGAACCACCGGGTAACCGTCTGCGGGTTGCATTAACGGGTGTCACGATGGCCGAGTATTTTCGCGACTTTGAAAACCGTGATGTCTTGCTTTTTATTGATAATATTTTCCGATTTGCTCAAGCTGGATCAGAAGTTTCGGCTTTGCTTGGTCGTATTCCATCAGCCGTAGGTTATCAGCCAACTCTTGCCTCGGAAATGGCGGCTTTGCAGGAGCGAATCACCTCAACAAATAAAGGTTCAATCACCTCTATTCAAGCAGTATTTGTTCCGGCAGATGATTACACAGATCCGGCACCGGTCGCAACCTTTGCTCATCTTGACGCATCGATTACATTGGAGCGCGCCCTGTCCGAACAAGGTCTTTTTCCGGCGATTGACCCTTTGACATCAAGTTCGCGAGCTCTTGACCAATCAATTGTCGGTGAAGAACATTATAATGTTGCCAGAAACATCCTCAAAACTTTACAAAGATACAAAGACCTACAAGACATTATTGCCATTCTTGGCATGGAAGAACTGTCGGATGAAGACAAACTTACTGTGTCACGAGCTCGAAAAGTGCAACGATTTTTGACCCAACCGATGTTTGTCGCCGAACCGTTTACCGGAAGGGAAGGCAAATATGTTACTATTACGGATACAGTTAAAGGTTTTAAGGAAATTCTTGAAGGTAAACATGATAATAAACCAGAAAGCTCATTTTATATGGTCGGAAGTATCGAAGAGGTAAAATAGTCAATGATTTTAAAAATTATTACGCCAACAAAAAAAGTCGTAGATCGTGAGGTTATTTCGGTAACCGCACCTTCAGTTGATGGCGAGATCACCATTTTACCCGGTCACGCCAACCTTTTTTCTTTACTTGACGATGGTATTATTACGATTAAAGACAATAAGGAAGAAGAGTATATGGCTATAGGTGGAGGATATCTGGAGACAGATGGTTCGGAAATCCAGATTTTGGTTTCACGAGCATACAATCAAGATGAAATTGATGAAAAGTTAACGGAAAAAGCACTCGCAGAAGCGAAGGAAATTTTGAAAGAAGGACACGACAGACAAGAACGCACCGAGGCTGCAGCTTTGGTAAGACGCTCGCTGATCGATCTAAAACTTCTTAAGAAACGCAGACGAACTGCTAGAATGTAATATGTCACTTATCATAGTCGAATCACCAACCAAGGCAAGGACTTTTAATCGTATCCTCAAATCAAAAAAATGGGGTGGTGATTACTATGTCTTTGCGACCATCGGTCATTTTCGTGATCTTCCGTCAGAACAAATCTCTGTTGATGTCGATCATAAGTTTGCACCGAATTATGAAATCATGGATAAAAAAAAGAACATGGTGGCAAAACTTAAAGAACTGGCAAAAGAGCACAAAAAAATTATTCTGGCAACTGATTTGGATCGTGAAGGTGAATCAATATCTTATCACGTTGCCTATATCTTAGGTCATATCAAGGAAAACTGGCCGGAGTTTACTTTAAAAAAACGTGGTCTGGAAAGAATTATTTTCCACGAAATTACTCCTAAGGCCCTTGAGGAAGCGCTGGCAAACCCCCAGGAACTGCGTATTGATTTGGTAAAAGCCCAACAAGCCCGCCGCATACTTGATCGAGTTGTGGGTTATAAAATTTCACCAATTTTATGGAAGAAAACCGGCAGACAATGGCTCTCGGCGGGGCGGGTCCAAACCGTTGCTTTGAGACTCATCGTCGAGCGAGAGAAAGAAATCGCCAAGTTTCCCAAAGAAGAGTATTATCAACTTTTTGGCAACTTCGAACATGTTGAGAAACTGCACGCCAAACTCGTATCTTTTAAAGGTGACCCATATGAAGTAAATAAAACTATAACTCTCTTTGACGGTGAATATACTTATTCAAAAACGACTATTGACAAGACACAAAGTGATAAAATTCAGTCGGAGTTGAATTCAGACAGTTTTAAAATTACCCAGGTTGCCGAGGAGGTTTTAAACAGATATCCGCCGCCTCCGTACACAACCTCATTATTGCAACAGGACGCATTTCACAAGCTTGGCTATCCGTCAAAACTGACCATGAGGCTCGCCCAGTCTCTTTATGAAAAAGGACTAATTACTTATCATCGTACCGATTCATTCAATCTATCGACCCGTTTTGTTTTTGACGCCATGGCATTTATAAAAAAGAAGTATGGACCAGAATATGCTTTGGCCAAACCAAGAGGCTACAAAACCCGAAGCAGAAATGCACAGGAAGCTCATGAGGCCATCAGACCAACACGTGTGGATAGAACAAAACCTGACAAGAAGCTTTCTACTCAAGAAAAAAAGGTCTATGATCTCGTTTATGCAAGAGCTCTCGCAACACAGATGAAAGAAGCGCAGGTAAAACAGACCAAAGTGCAAATTTCCAGTAAAAAAGGGTATGAGTTTGAGGCGGTTTTCGTTCAGGTTTTATTTGATGGTTTTATGAAGGTACTCATGCCGCAGTATGTCGAAAAAAATAAAAAGAAGATTAAATTTGCCAAGACTCAAACTATAAAGCTCCAAAATGTCGACATTGAACAAAAAGAAACTCGCCCGCCCTATCGATATAACGAAGCGACCTTGATCAGAACTTTGGAAGCAAAGGGCATCGGCAGGCCGTCTACATATGCCAGCATTATTTCCCTTATCGTTGATAAAAACTATGTCGAAAAAGAGTATAGATACTTTAAGTCGACTCCATTGGGTACAGCTATTTCCGACTACCTGTCATCCGTTTTTCCAAATATTTTTGATCTTGCATTCACGGCAAATATGGAGGATTCGCTTGATGAAATTGCCCTGGGTAAAAAAAAGCTGGTCCCGACGCTTGAGGATTTTTATAAACCTTTAAAAATCATACTTAATGCCCAGAAAGACGATAATCTGAAACTTGAAATTGTTGAGGAGCAGCTTGATGAAAAGTGTCCGCTGGATGGCGGAGCGGTTGTCGTACGTTTTGGTAAATATGGTAAGTTTTTTGCCTGCAGCAATTACCCAAAATGCAAGTACGTCAAACCAAACTTACGTTATGTGAAGGGTTATCAGTGTCCACTGGATAACGGCCGTTTGGTGGTACGATACAGTAAAAAAGGTAAACGTTTTTATGGATGTGAGAATTATCCAAAGTGCAAACATGTACAGTGGGCACTAAATATTCCACCAAAAAATTCAGCAAAGGAAAACATGGTAACCAAGTAGTTCCGTCATCCCGAATTTATTTCGGGATCTTACTGTTATGATGCTGAAATAAGTTCAGCATGACGAAGTGTTTGATTTATTAAGTAATTTAAGGTAATATATGAAGATTGGTAAATAAATTATGGCCAATTTAAAGTATATTTTTGTATCAGGCGGTGTAATTTCAGGAATTGGTAAAGGTGTAACAACTGCATCGATCGCTCTTCTTCTCAAACTTTCAGGATTTAAGGTCACTCCAATCAAATTTGAAAACTATCTAAATATTGACGCGGGAACGATCAATCCGATTGAGCACGGTGATCCTTTTCTGTGCGATGACGGTACCGAATCTGACATGGACATGGGCTCTTATGAAAAGTTTTTGGACGAGAATATGACCCGTGACAACTTTGTCACCATGGGTCAGATATACAAAACCGTCATTGAACGCGAACGCAGGTTTGAATACAATGGTGAAGATGTTGAAGCGATACCTCATATTACAGATGAAATTATAAAAAGGATAAATAACGTCGCCAAAAAAAATAAGGCGGACATCGTAATTATCGAACTGGGCGGAACAGCAGGTGAATATCAAAATGTTTTTTACTATGAAGCTTCACGTATTTTAACGCTTAAAAAACCCGGTGACGTAATCCATATTCATGTCAGCTATGTTCCGACTCCGTCACATCTTGGTGAACCAAAAACCAAACCGACCCAGTTGTCTGTCAGGACGTTGAATTCATTGGGAATACAGCCTGATTTTATTGTAGCTAGGTCAGATAAACTGCTTGACAAAAGAAGGAAAGAAAGGTTTGCCCTTTTTTGTAACATGCATCCCGAAGCCATTATCTCAAACCCGGATCTAAAAAATATTTATGAAATTCCGCTTGTTTTACATGATCAGATGCTTGATGAACGTATTTTGAAACGTCTCAAACTGCCTGTTAAATCGCCTAAGCTCAACGAATGGAAAAAGTTGGTCCAGACCATAAACAAACCAAAGGAAAAAACGATAGAAATAGCCATTGTGGGTAAATATTTCGGCACAGGCGACTATCAGCTGCGTGATTCGTACGCTGCACTTTTTGATGCAATAGACCATGCCAAATGGCACGAGAATGCCGATGTGAAAACAAGGTGGATCGATGCTCAAAAAGTAGAAAAGGAAGGTACAAAAATTATCGGAAATCCTGATGGTATTATTGTGCCTATCGGTTGGGGAGAACGCGGTGCCGAAGGTATGATTGCCGCGGCAAACTACGCTCGAGAGCGAAAAATACCTTATCTTGGTTTATGTTATGGTATGCAGCTTGCAGTGGTGGCCTACGCTCGTAATGTTCTTGGATGGAAAGACGCAAACACAACCGAAAATAATCCAAAAACAAAACATCCGGTTATCGACCTCATTGCTTCTCAAAAAGAGTTTATGAAAAGACGTGCGTATGGCGGCACGATGCGACTTGGTGCTTGGGAAGCCATGGTTTATCCAAAAACAATAACTTATGAAATTTATAACAAGTATGGTGCTTTACTGAACCGTGAAGGACACACTTCCGAACGTCATCGTCACCGCTATGAGTTTAACAATAAATATGTACGGGATTTTGAAAAAAACGGCATGAAAATAGCGGCACGTTCGACGACGGAAAAGCTTGTCGAAATCATCGAGCTACCACAAGAAACACATCCTTTTTATCTTGGTACCCAAGGTCACCCCGAATACAAAAGCCGCCCGCAAGATCCACATCCGATCTTCAGGTCTTTCATACAGGCTTGTAAAAATCAATAACTTCAACCGTCAAACTTTTAACTACTTTATTTTTTTCCGACCTTTATTAATTGAGCTTCAATGTCAGATGTTTGAAGTTGGAAGTTTGAAGTATATGGTATAATTATGGTCATGGCAAACTCGATCAAATACAAGGAAGAGCTGCTTTCAGTTGGCGATACGGTTGATGTAGATTACAAAATCAAAGAAGCAGAAAACAAAGAACGTATCCAACAGTTTAGTGGCATTTTGTTAAAAGTCAAAGGAGATACCGATGCAAACCGCATGATCACAGTTCGACGTGTTTCCAAAAGCGGTATCGGGATAGAACGTATTTTTCCACTTGCTTCGCCATCTATTGACAACATAAAGGTCTCCAAAAAATCCCGTTTTTCAAAAGCCCGAGCTTATTTTATTCGTAATCTTTCTCAAAAAAAACTGCGTCAGAAACTGTACCGAGAAAAATCTGCTTGATAATTTGAGTACTAACTAGGTATATTGTTGTTATGTATTCGTATAACAAGATCACAGGTTCATGTGGAGAAAAGCTGGCCGTAGATTATTTGATCGAAAAAGAATTTGTTATTTTAGATAAAAATGTTTACATGAGATGGGGTGAGATCGATATTGTTGCAAAAAAGGGGATGAAGATCCATTTTGTTGAGGTAAAATCCCGTATATCAATAAAACAGGGTTTGCCTTATGAAGCTGTGCGGATACCTAAATTGTTTCATTTGTTACGCTCTATTCAAGCATATATTAAAATGAACAATCTTTATAAATTCCGTTTTCAAGTAGATGTGATTGCAATTTTTTTTAGCAAAAATCGTTATGTACAAAGTCTAAAATACTACGAAAATGTTGAGGTAGATAGATTTTTATGATCTGCTTTGATAAAATTGTATATTGTGGCCCCATCGACACGTCATACGTGCCTGATGGAAGCCGCGTTTGACGTGGCCCCATCGTCCCCGTATACCAGAGTCCGACTTGATTCTACATGTAGGACACTGTATAGGGTCCTGTACTGTGTCGACGTAGTCGACTCCAGTACAAGGGATAGCGGCTATAATTGGTATATGTACTATGCTTATATTCTTTATAGTTGTAAATATGATGAGTTTTATTGTGGATATACAGAAGATTTAAGAAAAAGATATACGGAGCACAAGAATGGAAAAGTGAAATCCACAAAGAACAGAGATATGAGTTTGTTATTTTATGAAGCTTTTAGAAGTGAAAAAGATGCAAGGAGGAGAGAACAGTATTTTAAAACAACAAAGGGTAAACGTACGTTAAAAATTATGCTGAAAGATAGTTTAACTGATATTAAAGAACAAAAGTAATGGCCCCATCGTCTAGCGGCCTAGGACACCAGGTTTTCATCCTGGGAATCTGGGGTTCGAATCCCCATGGGGTCACATATTTGCCTTTTTGATGACTAAGAGCAGTGATTAGCTCGAAAGAAGGCGATAATTTGGCGGTTCGGATTTTTCTATCTTCGGTACATATTAAATTACCCTCAAATACTTTTTGTAAAAATTGTTGTCTCATTGTTAAATCCAAGTTAGTCCACAGTAAAGAAAGATTTTGCAAGAATTGACCGATAAACTCACGCACAATTTCTCCATCGTATTGCTCGATCTTAATTTCAGATTTTTCTATTTCGCTTATTCTAATTTCCTGTCTGATCCGATCTGCCTCCTCTTTCGCTTCATCGGTAGTATAGATTTCATCATCCTTTGCTTTACGTATACTTTTGAGTTCGATTTTCAAGCTGTTTACTCGCTTTTCTAGTCTTTCAGCTTCTTCTTTAGAAGAGTTTATTACCTTATCCCACTCAGCAAAAACTAAATGTTGAAAGAGTTTTATTACTCTAGGAGAAGGCTTAATTTTAACCAGTAAGTCTTCAAATTGCTCATGAGCACTTTTAGCATTGACCCTAAGCCTTCGACATTTTTTGTTTCTACATTCGTAGTAGTACACTAGCCCGCTTCTACCTCGCGAAGGCGAAGAAGTCATCGGATATTTACAATAACTGCATTTCAACGTACCCTTGAGGGGATAAAGCGTTGTATCTTGGTATTTGTAGTTCTTTTTCTTGAGAATTAGATAATGATAGGCTTTCTGCCAAGTCAACTCATCAATTAGCGCTTGGTGTTTTCCCATTACGTACTCATCCCATTTGGGTGCATACATTTTTCCATAGTAAAAAGGTTTAGCAAGTGTACTTCTAACGATTTTGTGGTCTGCCTTAACTCTATAATGATCACCAAACCCTTCGCTGTTCATTATTCGTGCCAACTGACTTTTTGAATAAATACCTTGAGAAGCCTTTTCAAACATATTTTTAATAATCGGCGCCATAAATGGATCTGGTATGGGTGGTAAACCTTTGTTTTGCTCCTTTGTACTAAATTGTCTTTTGTAACCAATTGGACACTTGAAAGGCCACAAGCCCTCTCGAAATACAGCTAGCATATTATCCTTGACTCTTTCTCCTTTGAGTTCATTGTCAAGTTGTCCTAGGGTCATCATTATGTTACGCATAGCTTTACCCATCGCACTTTCGTCAGTTTTCTCGGTAGCAGATATAACTAAGACTTGATACTTTGCTAAGTAACTAATCGTTGCCAACCCTTCTTCTAGGTTACGGCTGAAGCGGTCAAACCTATAAACAATAATTGCGAAAATGTTATTAGATTTTTTTGTAACAAAGGTAAATAGTTCTTTTAGTACTGTACGTTTGTGAACAGTCTTTGCGGAGTGTCCTTCTTCTCTAAAAACTCTAATTACTGTATAACCTTGTGATTTGGCAAAATGTCTGCAGATATCTTCTTGACTATCTAAGCTATTGTTATCAACTTGAGATGGATCAGAAACCCTAGTGTATATTACAGCATTTTTTTCCATATACTGCCAAATTATGGCACATTTAACGAAACCTTTCCAGTGTTTTTAATATTGTTTTCAGAGGTGGTTAATAGTTTCTTGAAGAAAAGATTTTTCAGAAACTCAGCCATTTCCATATCACGTACGATCTCTTGATCAGAGAGATTTATTGCATCTTTCCCTAGTATTTTTCTTGCTTCCTTGATTGTCATTTTTTCCCAATAAAAAAAGCGCCTGTAATCGCCTCATAAAAAAGCGATTACAAACGCTCGATTTTTTCGTTAACGTTTGGTTTCGGACAAAAGCCCGCAATCTATTTGTAATTATAATTTACTATATTTACGGAGAAACATCAATACATTTCTGGTGACAAGGAACCAAGCGATGTTGTAGAATAGAAATACAATTTAATAATTGCCTAAACCCATCAGTAATGATGGGCATGGCAGAAAAACCTTGTTAGAAGCAAGCTCTTCGTCAGAGCATCTAACAAGGTTATCGTCCGAAAGGACGGTAGGAGTCGCAAGGCTTCGCTGGCGGAGAGCTTTTTTGTGTTTCCGTCAGGAATGTAAATAATATGAACATAAATGATCCTGACAATACATATCTATCTGGAGATTATAAAAGTTTTTTAATAAGGCAAGCCTTTGAAGTAGAAAATTTATTGAAGAGATATGTCCAAGTTCACGATAAAAGGTTAAAGACGGCAGGAACTTTTGTCAGCCTTTTTAGGAAAATAAACTTTGAGGAAATATATAAAGAAATTGATGAGCTATATCAGGATTTTGAAGAAAAGAGAGTTGAGATAATGGCAATGGAGGGAGATTATACTGAATATACAAAAGTACAGCAAGATTTTTACGACATTCTTGTTAGGTATTATTCAGTTCTTTTTGAAGCGATTGAATTATTACATGTATTATCAAATAAACAGAATGAGTTAAGCAAAGGATTGGGAAAGGATAAATTGACACTCAGCGAAAACCTCGACTTGGAAAAGAAGTACAAAGAAAAAATAGAGGGGTATATGAGCTTAGGAGACAGACTAAATAAATCGTTTCAAATGCTAAACGATGAGAAGTGAAATGATCGAAGTCTTTGAAAAAAATGATATAGAACACGGTTAAAAACCTTAATAAATAAGTATGCAAATTAAAATGAAACTAAATGTTCCGGCTGTTTTAACTTCTGTACAACCAAATGATCTTATCCTAAAAGTGTTAGATATTATCAATTCGTCAAAGCGGAAAATGCCGGCACACTTTACCAGTAATGGAAAACGTACTCAATCTTTTTGTGTGGACTTTGATATAAGCGAAACAGACGAGTATGCAATGGCTTCTTCGGCATGGAGTAAGGCACCAAATCCATCAATCATCAAGATCGGAGAGGATATTATGCTGGCTGCCTATATTGCTGTTAAACTTGGTGGAGAAAAACTCATACCTCAGCTTTATCAAAGTATTATTGAAACATGCTCAGAAAAGTTATTCAAGAAACATAAGGATTATTTTGAGCATTGTGCTGATTTTGGTAAATTAAGAGCCGTATCGAGTTAGACTGTAAGTCCATTCAATCGGGAAACATCTTGGCTAATCTATCCATAAAACCATCAAGGTTATCATTCTTTTTTTCATCATTTTTGTCGGAAGCATAAGCACCTGTTTTTTTGTAATACATATCAATAGCTTTAGCCTTGACAGATAAATCGGCAAATTGGTTAATGAGAAATGCGTGTTGTCTCATCACGTTTTCGCTTGAAAGCTCGTGAGCTTCTAATTTCTGGCGGATATAGTTCTTAATGCCAAGTTTTGCCAAGTTCTCTGAGGCTATATTTCTTGCTGTCATTCTATCCGGCTTTCCATTCTTTAATTTGACATTATAACCAGCTTTAATAACTGCCTCTGTAGCATTTCCAGAGCCTTCCAAATAATAATCACAGAAGCGTTGCTGTTTTAGTGTTATCCTGTCTTTCATAAAAACTAAAAAGGCGACTTGCACAAGATAATACTTGGACAAATCGCGTTGGTTATTCCATTACGACTAACATTTCAAGTGTAGCAGAAAGTAGGTGCTATTGTCGCTGATTTTTACTATAATACAGGGTAGAACTTGATTACTATGGTGACAGTAAAATTATATGAACATTATAAATGAAGATGAAACCCGTAAAAAATGGATTGATACTAAGTTAATTAAATCCGGTTGGACAAAAATAATTAACTTTTCTAACGATCTCGATTTATCTACTCTTCACCGAACTGCTGTAAGAGAATTACCAACAGATGATGGGTTTGCTGATTATGTTTTATATCTCAACGGCAAACCTTATGCGGTTGTAGAAGCTAAGAAGTTAGGTCTCAGTCCACAGAACGTACTGCAACAAGCCCAAAGGTACGCCAGAACTATCAAAGACGGTTTAGGTAACTACAATGGCTATAAAGTTCCCTTTGCCTATTCAACTAATGGAGAGCTTATCTGGTTTCAAGATTTTAGGAATGAGTTAAGCAGATCCAGAACCGTTAAAGAGTTCCACACACCAAAGGCTATTGAAGAGATGTTTCAATACGACAACGTAAAAAATGCTAACTGGTTAATCCAAAAC
>MFZZ01000030.1:45779-48305 GCA_001789555.1 Candidatus Roizmanbacteria bacterium RIFCSPHIGHO2_12_FULL_38_13 | reverse complement strand
TGAGCACATCAGTCTGCCTTAAAATGTGCAATATTTGCTCGATCGGCCGTCGACAATCAGTTACATTTAGATTTACAAACGTTTTTACATTATAATTTTTTGCGTATTTAAGGATAGAAATTCGTTCTTCAAGAGCAACTTTAGACAGATTTGCCATATAAACTGCCTTTGCTTTAATTAAATTTTTATAATCATCCTCACAAGTCATCACCTTTTGGTGCGGCGTGCGATAGTTGATGATGGTTTTCTCACCTTTTTCGGTAAGCAGGATCGAGGAAATATTTATGTACTCATCTTCGTGCTGACAAAACTCTTTGTGGTTTATCTTCTCGCTATCCAGTTTTTCAATAATGATTTTTTTAAAAGGGTTGTTGCCGATTTTTGCTATCAATCCGGCCTTCAGACCATTCTTTGTCACACCAATAGCTACATTGGCACCTCCGCCGCCCAGGCTTTCATAAAAAAAATCCGAAAAATATTTGCCTCCGATTGCCAATTCAAAACGGTCCTGATTGTGAGTCAAAAAATCACCCTTGTAATAAAGATCAATAGAAACTGTACCGATGCAAAGTACGTCGACCATGTGTTAATGAGTATAACATTTTACTCATAACTCATAACTCATAACTTAGAGCTCATAACTCATAACTCATAACTTAGAGCTCATAACTCATAACTCATAACTCATAACTTCGAGCTTAATAAGTTCCAAGTTCTAAGTTCCAAGTTCTAAGTTTCAAGTTCCAAGCTCCAACTTTTTTGGGTATAATTCAACTATGCTCACCATCATCTGCGGAGAAGATCAGATAACAGCAAGAAGATTTTTATTATCTATGAAAGACTCGTATAAAAATAAAGGATATTCACTGCAAAATGTGGCGGCAAATGATCTGACCGAGGTTTATAAAAACTCTTCAGGCGTTGTCGATCTTTTCGGACAAAAAACCGTGTACTTTGTTGACAGTCTGTCAAAACAGTACAAAGGTCGCGTCAAAACTCCTTACAAGCGGACAGTTGAAGCAATCGCTGAAGACAAAAATATCTATCTAATTGACTGGGAAGCAGGAAAGTCCGGTTACGAGCTTTCGACACTAAAAAGACTTGCGGACAGTTTTCAGGAATACAAGCCTACAAAAAATGTATTTCAACTTTTGGACTCCTGTTACCCAAGTAATTTACGCAACTTTTTAAGTACGTTAAATGTCGTTTTAAATACTCAAGAACAGATGTTTGTTTATACATTGTTAACAAGACATGTTAAAAAACTGATTATGGCGGGGGACGGGCATTTTGACAGCAAAACGGCTCCATGGCAAAAATCAAAACTCCAATCACAATCGCGTTTGTGGAAACTAAAAAACATAATCGGATTTTATGAAGGATTGATAAAGATAGATATCTCTACAAAAAGTGGAAGCGGTACCTTTGACATCCGTGACTCCATAGAAATCTTGGCTTGCTACTATCTAAAGTAGATTTTGAAGTATAATATCTTATATAGACAATTAAAATTCCATATAAATGACCAATATTGATCCAACAATCTTCAAAGCCTACGACATCCGCGCCATTTATCCAAGCGGTATAAATGAAGAGGTCATGACCAGCATAGCGAAAGCAATTTACACATTTGTTTCAAAAAGGGCAGGAAAGCCCGATCCTTCTATAGTTATTGGGTATGATATGCGGCTTTCATCACCGTCGCTTTTTTTGAAGGCAAAAGATGCATTGGTTTCCTCCGGCGCCAAAGTCGTCGATATCGGACTTACGGCAACTCCTACGATGTATTTTACCGTGCGCAAATTTTCATACGATGCCGGTATTCAAATAAGCGCTTCACACAATCCAAAAGAGTACAACGGTATCAAAATGGTGATGCGGGATGGGGACGCTTTGATAAAGATAGGTAGGGATACGGGCATGGACGAGATAAAACGGATAACTATAGACGAGAGCTTTGGAAAAACATTATCATCCGGGTCTGTAGAAATAAAAAAAGACGTTTTGGGCATCGAGATTGATGATGCGCTGAAAACTGTTAACCCAGGCAATATTGAGAATTTGAAAGTAGTTGCCGATCCTGCCAACGCAATGGGTGTTGTGGTTCTAAAAGAACTTTTTGAAAAAGTGAAAACAAATTTTTCTGCCATAAATCTACAGCTTGACGGTACTTTTCCTTCACATCAGCCCGATCCCCTGCAGCATAAAAATCTGCTTCCTCTACAAGATCTAGTAAAGACAAAATCAGCAGATCTTGGTATCTCGACTGACGGTGACGCCGACCGGGTAATGTTTGTAAATGAAAAAAGTCAGATCATTCCGGCCACATTTATTACTGCCCTTATTGCAGGAGAAGTGTTGAGAGACAACCCTCACGAGAAAATTTTGGTTGATATTCGCTATACAAGAAATGTCGAGCACATTGTCGCCAAGATGGGTGGAAAAGTAGGTCACACAAAGGTTGGTCATGCTCTTATTACAAAGCAGCTAAACGACGAACATGCACTTTTTGCCGGGGAATCGTCG
>MFZZ01000030.1:44228-45754 GCA_001789555.1 Candidatus Roizmanbacteria bacterium RIFCSPHIGHO2_12_FULL_38_13 | reverse complement strand
GAGGTTGTGAAAGCTCCGTTCGAGTGATTTTATACGTTCTAAGAGTATTGGCACGTGAAAAAAAACCTATTTCGAAAATTTTGGCCGAAATGGAAACCTCTGCCGAATCTGGTGAATACAACTTCGAACTTTCAGAGGATACCGATTCAAACGAATTGCTGGACCGGATTGTCGAACAGTATTCTGACGGCGAACTTTCAAGGCTCGACGGTATAGCTATAGATTATCCTGAATGGCGTTTTAGTATTCGCAGTTCAAACACCGAACCTCTTCTTAGATTAAATGTCGAGGGAAATACAAGGGACATTGTTTCGGAAAAACTACAATTGTTAAAAGACACAATTCTAGAATCTGGTGCTACACTTAAAGAATGACCCTAATCTAAAAGTCTATGGCAGATCAAAAAATTGTGCTTTCCAATCTAACCAATCGCCTTGTCAAGGCTGTCGAAGAAATCAAAGAAAAAAGTCCTATCGATGAATACAGCAAACTGACTGTTTCACAGACTGTTTCTTTTTTGGCACTGGTTTATGAAAAGGTTAGAAACGCTATCGAATATCGTGAAGATCATTTGATAAGACGCGCTGCGATCGAAAGAATACTGCGAAGAAGATTGTCTCTAAATCCGCAAGGAAAAAATGAGGCCGAGAATGTACTGCGCGAGCTTATGTGGGCTCGCTATTTTGCCAACGGATCATTGGGAACAAACGATATTCACGAAGTGCAAAAGATCATCGATAGTTTTGTCGATTTTAGAAAAAAATTACTTGTAGGCCGTACTTATAATCACCGCCAGTATCTCTCGAACTTTTTATTTGAACTATTTACTGCTGAAATCGAAGAATTTTTAAGTCCGGCAGAATCAAAGATCGAGGCAGACTTTACCTATTTTTTGTTTGAAACACTGCGTGATAAAGTAAAGATCGAAGACACCGACGAAAAACAAAAGGACACGCTGCTTTTTATTGCGATCGAAAATGCATATCGAAAAAGTGATAGACCATATCAACGTTATCATCTTTTTCGACTTTTTTACAAACCCCCTTCACAGTATCATGGGCTGGAAAGAGAGGAAATTATTACCAAGCTTTCCGAAATTTTTAACAAAATTGATTCACTCGTAGCAAATCCGACTACAGAAAAATTGATAAGATTTACCAGAAAACTTCTGCCTTCATATCTCATTCTTTTCACAATAATTAGAAAATACAAACGCGAAATCAGGACAGTTCTTTCAAGCAAAGCAGTTCTTTGGAGTAAGGTTGAACAAATCGCCAGAGCCAAATATGGTGAAGTAAGGTCGAGGCTAAATATTCTGGCGATACGTAGTCTGATCTATATTTTTATAACCAAGATGCTTTTGGCGATCATTCTCGAGGTCCCACTTTCAAACTTGATCTACGGTGAAGTCAGCTATATCGCAATAGGCATCAACAGTCTTTTTCCGGCGTTTCTCATGCTCGTCATTATCCTTTTTGTCAACCTGCCAGGAGATGATAATACCAAAAGACTTTTCTTTAGGATTG
>MFZZ01000030.1:19424-44112 GCA_001789555.1 Candidatus Roizmanbacteria bacterium RIFCSPHIGHO2_12_FULL_38_13 | reverse complement strand
TTTATTGTGACGCTTTATTTGATCCATTTGGGACTAAAAACCATCAATTTCAATTTACTAAGCGAGGCCTTATTTATATTCTTCATCAGTGTGGTGGCATTTTTTGCCTACCGGATAAAACAGATCTCAAACAAATATCGACTAATAGAACGACAGGGGATATTTACACCGCTAAGTGATTTTTTCTTTATGCCAATTCTTTCGCTTGGAAAACTTTTCAGCGAGGGAGTATCTAGGATAAATTTTTTCATAGTTATTTTTGACTTTATCATAGAAGCTCCATACAAGCTGATAATCGAAGTAATTGAAGAATGGATTACTTTTGTAAGACAGAAAAAGGAAGAGATAGTTTAACCGCCAAAAGTAAAGGCGTATACTTCGGTACCCTCATTTTCAAATTCAAGAATAAGTTCATGTTCACTAGCTTCGTCCTTTAAATCTATAAGTTCGTAAAGGCGAGGTACATCAAGCTTAACATATCCATCAACTACATCTTTACCACTATAGAAGTCTACAGCATCAGCATCCCTATCTATGATGACTTGAATTTTGTCCTCACTGCTTTTTGGAGTAATCACCAAAAATACTTTACTTGCATAGAATTTAAGCATTAATTGCGAACCTTGTTTTGTGGAGATCGATTTCTCTTCCTGAACATCCCAGGTGCCACTAAAGGCGATAGAATCACGATTTAAAGTCTTTGGAAAAGTATAACTATTTAAACCCGGCTTTATTTGACCTTCAAAACGCTCCATCCTTCCATATCCAAGATATGTTTCCGGTGTTTGCGGCATAGCTGAAAAACTATCCTCTTCCGCTGTTGTTTTCTCGTCAACCGTCATGCCGGTCTGTTTTATGAGCATCTGAATTGCTTTTTCGGTTTCTTCGTATTTTCCTTCTCCAAAATGAAAGTAGCGGATATTACCGTCTTTATCAATCAAATATTTTGCCGGCCAGTAATGATTGTCATAAGCCCGCCAAGTTGCGTAGTCATTATCTTGGGCAACCGGGTAAGTTATATTGTATTGTTTTATGGCATTTGCAACATTTGTGGTATTTTTTTCAAACTCAAACTCCGGAGTATGGACCCCGACAACTATAAAATTTTTGTCCTTATATTTTTCGTACCAACTGGTGACATAGGGTAAAGTGCGGATGCAGTTTATACAGGTATATGTCCAAAAATCGATAAGCACTACCTTACCTCTTAATGATTCAATTGTAAGACTGTCCGAGTTGAGCCAGTTTTCTATGCCAACAAAATCAGGTGCCTTTGTAATTACTGGAAGTGACGTATCCGAAGCTTTGGGAAATGGCATGTCAATTTGCTCTTCGGCATCGGGATTTCGCAATTTATCAAGCTCTTTTTTTACCGGTTCTGCAGTTTCCAGATTTATAATAAACTGTGAGTAAGATGGAAAAGCATCAAGTAATCGAGCCTGCAGAGTTCTGTCGTAGTTTGTGGCGATAGCAACTGCGGTCAGGATCATGATTACGCCAAAAATTTGTTGGATACGGCCCGTGTATTTGGATAAAAAACGACTTTTCGAAAAAACCGACTGACCTAACAAAGAAAAAAAGTATAAAGGAATTCCAACACCTATTAGATAGGCAACTGTAACAAGAACAATCTGGAAATTTACCGCCTGTGTCGCCGCCAGTGTCGCAATGGTCGCAAGAATTGGCCCGGCACACGGAGTCCACACAATCCCAAGAGATATGCCTGTTATAAATCCTGATGTAAAGCCGGTTCCAGTTGTGTTTACCGGCCTAAAACTGGAGCTCAATTTGCTCACGTAACCTTCAAGTATTTGAGTAAGTTTCGGCACCATCAAAGTCAGACCTAAAAATCCGATCACAAAGACAGCAATATAGCGTAAAATCGTGGGATCGAAAGGAATGAGACTCACTATATACGAGATTGTCAAAGTAAAGATGCCAAAACTGACGATGATGCCAAGAGTGATCCCCAGAGGCTTCTTCTTTCCTCCTGTCGTACTGGACGAAAGAATGATCGGAAGTAGCGGCCAGATGCATGGCGCAAAAATTGTCACTAACCCAGATAAAAATGCAAAAACTAATAGAATTCCCATAATTTTATTGTAAAATACTTATCCTCCGTCCAACCCATAGAGGACGGAGGAACTTTTATATTTTACATTTATACTTAAAGAAAAGATAACGAGTTTCGGAATGTTTTTACAAATTTTTGTTGAAGTTAAGTTGCTGAAGAAGTTCTCATGGTTGAAACTTCCTTATTTTGGCAGACAAGCTGGTTTATGAGTTTACGTGCTTTTTCGGCCTCGTTTGACCACAAAAAACGTATTGGTTCGGGATCTTTATGGAAACCTATGAGATCTATGGAAACGGAGCCAAAAATCCCATTTGAAACACTGCTGACGCTATTAATATTTTTGATAGGAATGGAGGCAACTTCGCGGCCTAATAAAAACTGAATGTAAATAATATCAACCTTATCTTCATCAATTCTGATCTCATCGGGAAAAAGATCAAAAGGAAAGACGCTTTTTGCCGAAAAACTAACCCTTTTAAAATCTGTACTTTTATACTGGTAAATTGGATATTTTAGTTGAACCATATCGCGCCGAGTATAATATACAAATGTGAAATTACAAGTCAGAATTATGTAAGAAACAGGTTAAATAGGTATTAAGTATGTAGAAATAGATCAGCGATCATTTTTTTCAACACTTGAAATTGACTTGGATTATAGATTGAAATTGGATAAACCTTAAGTTTAGTTTTTTTGAGTTTATTAAGCCTTTGTATTTGTGTTTTTTCGTCAATAAGATCTGATTTTGTCAATAAAATAATTTGTTGCTTCTTTAAAAGTTCGGGATTGAATTTTTTCATCTCGGTCATCACTGTTTCATAATCAGACTCAATGTCATCACTTTCTGAAGAAATACAGTGAAGCAACAAACCAACCTTTTCAATATGTTTAAGAAACTTGACTCCAAGTCCCTTTCCCTGCGACGCTCCCTCAATCAGGCCCGGGATATCGGCGATGACGAGTTTTTCATGAACTCCTAAAAAAGGCTCAAGTGTAGTGAATGGATATGGTGCTGTTTTTACTGCCGCATTTGTAAGCTCATTTAATAAGCTGCTTTTCCCGACATTTGGCAGGCCTATGAGTCCGATATCGGCAATCAATTTAAGTATCAAATGAAGTTCATAGGTTTCTCCCTGTTCCCCAGGCTCGGCATGACGAGGAGTCTGACTTGTTGATGTTGCAAATGCAATGTTACCCCGGCCACCCTTTCCTCCTTTGGCAACAATAATTTGAGTCTCTGTATCCGTCACTTCAAATGCAATAGATGATTTTTTGTTGGTTGCAAGAGTGCCTATCGGTACTGATAAAATCAAATCGTTACCAACTGCACCGGTCATTTTAAAAATACCCCCGTCAACGCCGTCTTGCGCCTTAAAAACTTTTTTTCTAACAAAAGTATATAAATCAGTTAAATTTGCATCACCTTTTAAATATACATTACCACCTCGACCTCCATCGCCACCCGATGGTCCGCGTCTGTTTGGAAAAAAAGCCACCTTTCCATTTCCGCCTTTTCCACCCGATACTGTGATTACTGCCTCATCCACAAACATATGACGTATTATATCGTTAATCTTGTAACATACCACTTATAACTCGCAACTTTTCATTATGAAGCTTTAAGTTTTAAGTTACGAGTTACGAGTTACAAACTGACAAGCATATTTTCTAACTCATTTATATGTTTTACCAAATCCTCGTTACTGGGATCAATCTTCAAGGCTAGGCGATATCCATACAACGCCTTTTCCAATTCACCTTCGGTTTCATAAAATCCGGCCAACCTGTATATCCCGTTTAGATAACTTTCGTTGATAGATAATGCTTTAATATAGTATTTTTCCGCTACTTTTTTATCTCCGGCAACCTCATATACATATCCCAAATTAGTGTAACCGATATAGTAATCGGGATTTATATCAATGGCCTTCTGAAAAACACGTTTTGCCTCAATTTGTTTTTCAAGACGAACGTAGTAGATGCCAATATTATTCAACATTCTGTAATCGTTGTTTGACCAATTTTCGGCTTTTTTTAGCTGCACCACTGCCTGATCAATCTGATTGTTCTCGATCAGGTCTACGGCATACTGCAGATGATAATAAGCGATCATGTACTCGGCATCCCAATAATTCAACCTGTTTTTAATATCTATATTTAATAAATCTTTGTAGAAACCGGCAAAATCCAGTTTTTTTGGTGGACCAATCCTGTACATTATTCCTTCGCGGGCGATTTGACTGTCAACATAGTTTTCAAAAGTTTTATCAACAGCATAATAAACCGGCCGCTTTGAAGTTGTCACAATGTCATTTTCGACTTGTCTTCTTTTCATTTCAAAATCTTCTTCTCCTTTATAATCTTTTTTTGCTTTTGCATAGATATCATTAAATATGTTCCCGTTTCTGTCATAGATTGTCACATCGGGCCTCATTTCTTCAACGATTTGTAGATACGCAAGAGGGAACAGCCAATTATTCTCCTCGGTAAAAATTATTGCGTTTTTTGGTACCTGTCGCAACATCAATCTTCCATGATCGTAAGCAATAGTATTAGAGCTCATATTAACGGAGTTATAATTTACAAACAAAAAATAAATCGGTATTAAAAATAAAACAAACACTATCTGCCTTGCAAATTTCAATAGATAAACTATCCCATAAGCAATAAATATTGAAAAAACTAATACTACAGGTAGATACGGTGTCATTTTGTCATTTGTACTGACACCAACTCCTGTCAGAAAAGCAAACCCCATGCCGGCAATAACCAATGTTATTAATAAAACAACGAAAATCTTTCTGGCGAATTTAAAGCTTGCGTAAAATCCGAGTAAGCCGACGCTCGCCAAGGGAAAGGTGTAACTTTGAGTTGCAATTTTTATTAAAGTAGAAAACGATTGAAATATGCGCTTAAAAAAGTCGGGTATATCGATAAAATTTTTAACCGGGACATTAAAAAAATTAGCATGAAAAATCGTTTTCGAACCAAACTGTCTTCTTTGTATAACGCCAAGAAGATTTTGAAAATTTTCCGGATTACCCCAGTCGATAGGTGGGTTTGCCTTTGAACGTAAAATCAAAAAAAAGAAAAAAGAAACTCCGCTCAAAAAACAAATCGATAATATAAATAAATTTTTTGGCTTGAAGATTTGCTGACGGCGCATGAACATTACTGATAAAATGACCGGAGCAACTACAAAAATCAGATAATGATTTGTAATGGCAAGACCAAATAAAAACATAGAAAAGTAGAGAAAACTGGTGTTTTCACTTAAATAAAAACGAAAAAGGAAATACAAAATCAAAACAAAAAATAGAGTATTCAATGGATATACTTCCGTATAAACGGCATGTGACCAGATAGGGAATGTAAAAGAGTAAATTATTGTAATAACAATCGAAATCAGTGAGTGATACTTGACCAAGTAATTATTCCATTCATTTTGGGAAGAAATTTTTTTTTCAATAAGATCTCTTTGTCTTTTTTGCTGTTTTTTGGTGAGGTATTCATATGGGTTATAAATTTTTAAATTTTCAATTAAATGTTTCAGAATTATCTCACTCAATAAATAAAGTACCAAACTACTTGAGGCTACGAAAAATGCCGAAGATAAGTTGACACGAAAAGCAATACTTCCGACCGGAATATATGTAAATATATCTGCCAGAGCCACCCAGATTGGTGAGCCTGGAGGATGGGGGATACCCAATGTTGCGGCGGCGGTGATAAGCTCGCCTGTATCGCCGAAATTGACTGTTGGGGAGAGGGTGAGAATGTAAAAAAAAAGGGGGATAAAAAAAGAAAATAGATGAAAAATGTAATGCTTGATCAATGTAAAGTATTTTGTCATATTTCAACGAAAATACCTTATTGTACATTTTTTATATTTTAGAGATATTTAAAAAATTAAGTGATGTGAGCTCGCCCAAGATTCGAACTCGAAAACCAATCCCGATAAAAAATTTGTGAATCCGGTGGGACTCGAACCCACAACCAACGCCTTAAGAGGGCGCTGCTCTACCAATTGAGCTACGGATCCGCCGTCTTAGGCGGAAGCTACGGGCCCGGTGCTCCCGAATGGAATCCTCCTTCGTCAAGACTGAAGTCTATTGACATTGTGCGCTCGGGGAGAGTCGAACTCCCAACCCTCAGTTCCGAAGACTGATGCTCTATCCATTAAGCTACGAGCGCAACTTCGGCGGGATTTCAGCTCTAAATTTAAACAATATTGATCCCGTCGTATTATATGTCTTCAGAGCTTCAATTATACTATAACCATGACATTGAATGAAATAGCGTATTTGGCCTTTGTAATAGTCGAAGTAATAGTTCTTTTTATTGCTGCAACGTATGCTGTTTTTTTAGTATATTCATGGTTGCATGGTGCTCCTTTTGTAGGCACCGAAACCGATGAATTTGAAAATATATTTTCCTCAATTCCTATTGTTTCCGGTATGACTTTTCTTGATATTGGTTGTGGGGACGGTAGAGTAGTTATAGATGCGATAAAAAAATACAAGGTAAACGGAATTGGTATCGACATAAATCCGCTGCTCATTTGTTATGCTAGATTTAGGGCAAGCTGGCTAAAGATTCATAGTGCTAAATTTTATATTGCCAAAATAGATAAATTCGATTTTTCCAAAGCAGATATTATTTACATATATCTTTTCCCAAAACTAGTAGAAAAATTGATCGATAAAATTAGGAACGAAGCGCATCCGGGAACATATATAATATCTCACGCTTTCAAAATCGAGGGACTGGAAGAACATTTTTTAAAATCTTTGTCAGGTAAAAAATTTAAAACGTACATATATCTCATTACGTAAGAGTTCACGATCTTTGACAAAACTGAATCAAACTATAACACGTCATCCTGAACTTGCCTGCCTGCGGCAGGCAGGTTTCAGGATCTCATTGTAGAGATGCTGAAATAAATTCAGCATGACGAATTCTCCTGTCAAGACTTGTGAACTCTTACCTCATTACTTGAATCTTGCTTGTTTTTAAGGATCGCTGTATGCTTAAGATTATGGTTAAGAAGCTTGCGATATTACTTTTTATTTTTGGAGTAATTTTTGTTGCCAATATTTTCCTGGCTTCTGTAGTCTATGCTAAAACAGAAAAGGATATCCGTATTGCCATAATTCTTGAAGAACTGGAAAATATTGAGTTTGACGACTCTGAACTTAAATATGCAGAATTTTTTAACGATGCAGCTATCAAAGACAAACGTATTGCTGTACTCAAAGCGTTTTTGAGACAGCATGATTCACCGCTTTATGATCAAGCCGAATTTTTGGTCAAGGTATCTGATGAGTATGACCTCGATTACCGACTTTTGCCGGCAATTGCTATGCAGGAATCAACCGCTTGTAAAGCCATCCCGGTTAACTCGTATAATTGTTGGGGATGGGGAATTTATGGAACTACGGTAACGCGGTTTTCTTCTTATGAAGAAGGTATCGAAACTGTTGCACGTGGATTAAAAACCAACTATATTGATCGGGGGCTAAAAACACCTGCTGAAATCATGAGAAAATATACGCCAAGTTCGAGCGGTAGCTGGGCGCTTGGAGTCAATACGTTTGTAGAAGTTCTCCAATAGGTTTATTGGACCGAACGAGCTGTAGAGATTTCTTGAGAAAGTGAATATTGAGTACCTTTTCGTTGTGAGCGTGAGGCGAATAAAGATCCTCTTTTTGCTTTTTTTGTCATGAGGGCTTGCATCCAGGTCTTGGACTCACCGATTTTGAGACGTATGCCTCGAATAACGCTCAAAAATACCTCCAACACCCGCACATGATAAATTCCGGTTCTAATCGGGAGTGACTGAAAAGTAATTTTTTCGATATTTCTAACTTCGGAGGCAAGGGCGCTGTCTGCTTTTTTGATCATCTTGATCTCTTCTTTAATCTGTTTGATAAGTTCTTTAATCTCGCTGATTTGGCGATCCTCTTCAAGCTTTTGATAACTAAAAAGCGTTCCGGCCTCAAGTTGATTTCCTGACTTGATATTCCCTTGGTTCTTTTGAGGTTGCTTCTCAACTACCTGACCTTTTAACAATTGTTCAAATAGGCTACTACCCATATCGGCCGAAGTACCTCTAGAACTTTGTACAGAATCCTGTGATTTCTCGATTTCAAGGCTATCTTTTCGGTTATTTTTCCAACCTTTTGTAATGGTTTTGGAGCTTTGAAAATTCATATCTGAATTATACTACAGGCTATTAATGTAATCAAGTGTTTTCTGTTTTCGCAAAACGGCAGCGTAATAATAAGCATTGTTTTTAGCCATTTCTTTCTCCTTTTGGTCTTTTATGCTGGCAAATATTTTATCAAGATCAGCTTGTTCTACAGTAATTTTTTCCTCATCGGCAATTTTCTGCAATATAAACTCAATCTTGTAACTTTCCTCGATTTCTTTTCGAATTTGAGCGTGAAGTTGTTCTTTAGTAATATTTTTGGACTTTAGGTAGCCGTCCATGGTCAAACCGATTTTTTGAATGTCATCAACAAGTCGTGTTAACTTTTTTTCTACTTCCTCGTCGAGAATAACATCGGCAATCTCTACTTTAGCCTCGGACAAAACAGCCTGCAAAGCAGCTTGAAACTCTGCCTGTTTCCTTTTTTCTTTCTCGGCTTCTGTCGGCTCTTTATCTTTTCCAGGGACCCAAATATCGGATTTTGCCAGCTCTTTTTTTGCCGATTTGATTTTCTCCTTATATTTACCAAGATCTATCTCCGGAGGGAGTGCGGTTATAAACTTGATCTCCCAGTCCTCGTTATCTTTTGCTTTGACAAACTCGATGCGCGGCGAAACAATAGGTTTTAGATCTTCCTTCTGAATAATTTCCGAATAAACTTTAGGAATAAATGTTCGAATAAGCTTGTCGTAAACAGTATCTCGGCGCAAGTGTTTTTGGGCTATGGTTTTTGGTACTTTGCCTTTTCTAAATCCTTCAACAGAAAGTTCCTGCATGAGAGTTTTGAAGGCAGCATCATACTCTACCTCAATATCTTTTTTAGGTACGTTAAGTACGATTTCGACGGTATTTTTTTTGAGAATATTTTTTTTGAATGTATACATAAGTTATGGTTTCAATTCTACCGCAAGTTTTGAAAAATACAATTGTTTTTCAGCCTCAACGCGCTTAAATTCATTGTGAAAAAACCTTACTCTTACTGACCATGTCGGACTGGCAGCGTAGATTGGGCCCATCTTTTCAATAGTGTCGGCACCTTTTGCGATATAATTTTGTGATAGTCCGGCGCCAACTTGATCAATTCCATCTGCCCAAGATTTAAAATAAATTGTACCTCCACCCCATCCAAAAGGGTTAAAGGAGTCACCGAGTATATTTTTTCCAAATGTTGATTCGAGTCCGGCAATTGACGGCAGTAAATAACAGTCGATATCGTACTTTGTACATGTATCGACAAAAGCATCCGTTTCCACAGATAGAGGAGAGTTATAATTAGTCAAGACTTCGCGAATCACTTTTCGCTTAATGTTTGTATCTTCATCAATTTGATTTGAAAAGGATTTAACATTTTTTGGCATGACACTAGCCGAAGCGCCGGCTTCTTTGACGGAAGCAGATACTGATCGAGGAAAACAAAAAAGTAGTACTAAAAATACTACTATAAGATTTATTTTTCCCATAAAAAAATGCTAAAGCTTTTCAGCACTAGGCGAAAAACCTTAGCATCTGATGAGTATTATAACTTAATATTATAGGCTTGTCAAGTTAAAATAGTCATTAGCTTGTAGTCAGCTATTATTAGATATTTAGGCTATTGTGACAATATATAGCTAAATACATATTTAACATGTAATAGTATTTACACTTACCGGCTTTTATTTTTGCAGAAAATGATATGACATGACAGATAAAGCAAGTAGTAATTAAAAAATTACTAAAAAGTCAACTATTAGGCGAGCTTATTTGAAATTGCGGACGTGACGGGATTCGAACCCGCGGTCTCCTCCGTGACAGGGAGGTGTGTTAAGCCAAACTACACCACACGTCCAAAGCAAATAGAATTATACACTAGAACTAATTTCACTTCAAAAGTTAGTATCACTCTTCAGCTTATATTCAGACCATTATTACATACTTTTGACAATACTGGTACATGGCTTTGATATCTATAAGTAATAATGTAGTCGTTAGCAGTTAATCAAGCATATGAGAATAGCAAAAATAAAACATACCTTCTATTATTTCATCCGTGATAAATAAATAGCCAATTATCCATAAGTTTTTTTTCTTCGAGTGAACCTTCAATAATCAAGCGAAAAATGATACAATAGATCTTCATAGAGCGGGCGCATAGCTCAGTTGGCTAGAGCGTTACATTGACATTGTAAAGGTCCGTGGTTCAAGTCCACGTGCGCCCACAGTTTAAAAAAACTTAACATATGTCTAATCTGGAAAGTTTATATTATGGTTATCCAAGACCTGCTTTTGAAAGATACTTTAGAATAGATGAGAATGGTTATTGTACTTTTAATGATGCAAAAATTACGTGGGATTATGGTCTTATAGGAGGAATAAATATCATTATTGCATTGGACTTAGCACGAGATATTCGTTCTTATGAAGAATCACGAGAAAATTCAAAATACTTTAGAAATCCGGTTAATAATAATGAACATGACAAAATAGAATATCATGATGCATCAATAAGAACTTTAAATGCTGCGTATCAGGATTTTTGCAATCTGACTTCTGACTTTTTTGATATTCCTGGTTTTTTACTTGCTTTAAAAGATGCAAACAAAGATTATCAACCACCACGTCGCTGACTTAAAGTAAAATATTGTATCATTTACTTATGAAACGCATTTTATCCGGTATTAACCCCAGTTCGACAAAAGGTCTTCACCTAGGTAATTATTTTGGCATGATCAAACCCGCTATTGATTTTCAAAATGAGGGAGAATGTTTTTATTTTATTGCCAATGTCCACTCATTAAACCTGGTTTTTGATCCAAACGATGTGAAAAACAATACTATGAACATTTTTACGGAGTTTTTGGCTTTTGGCATTGACCCGCAAAAAACCGTATACTACGTTGAGTCTGATATCCCTTCAATAACTTATTTACAAACAATTCTGAATAATACAGTGACCGTTGCCGAACTTTCGCGAATGCACGGGTTTAAAGATAAACTCACCAAAGATGCAGATATCCAAAGTATAAATGCCGGCCTTTTCTCATATCCGGTACTTATGGCCGCAGATATTTTAGCTTTTGATGCCGATGTAATACCCGTTGGGGAAGACCAGTCGCAGCATGTCGAAATTTGTCGGGAAATGGCACGTACATTTAACAATCGCTATGGCGACGTTTTAAAAATCCCTGAACTGTTTATTAAAAAACAAGTTGCCCGTGTCAAAGGCATAGACGGTGAAAGGAAGATGAGTAAGTCACTGGGTAACGATATTCCGATATTTGCTGAAGAAAATGTAATAAAAAAACAAATAATGTCTATTAAAACCGATCCGGCAAGAATTCATCCTACAGATCCCGGAGATCCAAACAAGAATGTGACATTTGATTATCTTGAACTTTTAGAGTATGACAAAGAAAAACTTATTGAAATGAAGGAACGATATAAAAAAGGCACCATTGGTGATGTTGAAATTAAACAAATTCTCTATGAAGTATTTCTTGAGTACTTTAAAGACATGAGATCAAAGAAAGACGAGCTTTCCAAAAACCAAGATTATATTTTAGAACTACGAAGGAAAGGTGCGAAAAGAGCCAATGATGTTGCAGAAAAAACACTTCAAAAAGTGAAACTGGCAGTTGGACTTTCATAAAAAATGAAATCGAAAACTTATTTATTCTTCGCATTGGAGGTTGGCATTGCACATATTGTACGATCTCTTGCTGTTGCAGAAGAACTGTTAGATCGCGGACACAAGGTATTTTTTGTGTTACCGAAAAGAAAACAAATGGTGATAAAAAAAACTAAGGTCAAGCTTCTTGATATAACGGGTTATATGGAGAAGGATTCTATCAATGTCATAAATGTTTTTGACAATAAAAAATTAATCAAAAAAGTAATTTCGGAAGAAATAAGATTAATGGAGAAGATCAATCCTGACGGCGTAATTTCCGATTCTCGATATTCAGCTACTGTAAGTGCAATTCATAAGGGAATCCAAGTATTTTTTATCAGTGGCACTAACACACTACCTGGAACATTTTATATTCCCCGCACGCCATTTAACGCATTTACACGCTTTCTTATACCCTTTGTTGAATTTATGATCAAACGATTTAAAGATAATATTGTTTCAACTCTTGTAAAAAACTCAAATTTACCCGTTTCCTCGGAAGAAGTGTGGAATAAACCCACATATTTGATACCTGAATTTCCGGGTTATGTACCTATCAAAGCAAAATCAATAGTTAACTATCATTATATTTTCCCGATTTCTTGGAAAGGATTTAAATTTTCAACTCCACCGTGGCTTTCTAAAATCAAGCCTGACGGAAATACAGTTTATTTGACATTTGGAGGAACTGGATTTGATAGTAAAAAATTGATTGAAATAACTGAAGCTCTTCTGAAGTCAGGGTATCGGGTGTTAGTCAGTTCAGGAACAATTGTCGACCCAAGTAAATTTGTAAAACATAAAAATTTATTTGTTGAAAAATTTCTTCCAGGACAAGAGGTAGCAAAAAGAGTTGATTTGGTGGTTTGTCATGGGGGACATGGGACAATCATGGATGCAATTATTCAAAACAAACCGGTTGTCACAATTCCATTTAATCCCGATCAGTTGTTTCATAGTGCGCGGGTTGCAGAACTTGGAATGGGTTTATATATCAGCAAATTCAGACTTCGCGATCTAAGAAACGTTTTTAACAAACGGTGGAATAAGTTTGAAACTGTTGGAAAAAAAACAGAGCCAAGCGATGTAGTAGAGAAAGTCAGATACATTTTGAATAATTATTCTGACTTCCAAAAAAATATAACAAAATTTAAAAAGAATTATAAAGTAGATCCTGAAAAAGCTGCCAACATTATTGAGCGCTTGACATAAAGTAATTCACTGCTAAAATAAAATTAATGAAAATAGTAAGATGTATCATTACTACTACCCAATTCACCGCATAGCGCGCGGGGTAGTGAGTAATGCATTTATTTACCCCGCAACAGGCGGGGTTTTTTATTAGTATTTACAAAAATATATGAACAAAGAAAATCTGGACAATCTTCGTCATTCATGTGCACATTTGCTTGCTGCGGCAGTATTAAAACTATATCCAAATGCCAAGCCGACAGTTGGACCACCCATTGAAGAGGGATTTTATTACGATTTTGATTTTGAAACGCCGATTTCTGAAAATGACTTAATGAAAATCGATCAAAAAATGCGTGAATTGGTAAAGAAATGGGTATCAGTCGAAAAAATTGAAGTATCAAAAAATGAGGCCTTAAAAAAATACAAAGGTAATAAATACAAACAGGAATTAATAAATGAATTTTCAGAAGAAGGAAAACAAATTACTTTTTATAAATCCGGTGATTTTATAGATCTTTGTCGCGGCGGACACGTGGAAAATCCAAGTCAGGAAATCAAACATTTTAAACTTCTCTCAATTGCCGGAGCCTACTGGAGAGGCAGTGAAAAAAACAAGATGCTGACGCGTATCTATGGAACAGCATTTAAGTCAAAAGCAGATCTTGATAACTTTCTTACTATGAAAGAGGAAGCAAAGAAAAGAGATCATAAAAAATTAGGTAAGGAATTGGATTTATTTACATTTTCCGATTTAGTCGGTAGCGGTCTTCCTCTTTATACCCCCAAGGGCGCCTTGCTTCGAAGACTATTAACTGAATATCTTGAGGAAATACAATCTAAAGAAGGATACAGCCAAGTCTGGACTCCACAACTGGCAAAAGCAGAACTCTTTAAAAAATCGGGTCATTACGATAAATTCAAAGATGACATGTTTATTGTCAAATCACATTATTCAGATGAAGAAATGTTTTTGAAACCGATGAACTGCCCGCAACATACACAAATTTATGCATCAAAATCACGAAGTTATCGTGATTTGCCGATTAGATATACCGATTTTGCCATGCTATACCGCGATGAACAACCTGGCCAACTCAACGGTTTAGCTCGTGTACGTGCTTTTTCACAAGATGATTGTCATGTGTTTTGTCGAGAAGATCAGGTTAATGATGAGATCGATAAAATGCTAATGATGACAAAAAAAGTGATGTCAACTTTTGGTTTTAAATACAGATACCGACTTTCCACCCGTGACCCAAAACATCCTGAAAAATATTTTGGTGATCTAAAAACTTGGGATAAGGTCGAAAAATGGGCGGAAAAAATCATGAAAAGAAACAATATCGACTATTTT
The DNA here is from genome assembly GCA_001789555.1 of Candidatus Roizmanbacteria bacterium RIFCSPHIGHO2_12_FULL_38_13. Taxonomy (GTDB): domain Bacteria; phylum Patescibacteriota; class Microgenomatia; order UBA1406; family GWC2-37-13; genus CAYNLS01. The sequence goes on along the minus strand of MFZZ01000030.1, from coordinate 29,630 downwards.
GATGGACCCGGTGAAGCAACCTTTTATGCACCAAAGATGGATCTAATGGCTACAGATGCACTGGGACGCGAATGGCAGTTATCGACAGTCCAGATAGATTTCGTCCAGCCTGCGAGGTTTGAATTGAAATTTATTGATAAAGATGGAAAAGAAAAAACACCTATCATGATTCACCGCGCAATTCTTGGCTCTTCGGAAAGACTAATGATGATCCTTATTGAACATTACTCTGGAGCTTTTCCACTTTGGCTTGCACCCGTGCAGGTAAAAATTATTCCGATAGCCGAAAAACATAATAATTTTGCACAAAAAATCGCTAAAGAGTTAAAAAAAAATGACATCAGAACCGATGTCAATGAAAAATCGGAGTCTATGCAAAAAAAGATACGTGAGGCCCAACTGGAAAAAGTTTACTACATGCTTGTAGTTGGGGATAGAGAAATAGATTCAGGTGAAATCAATGTCCGTACCCGCGATGGAAAAACGTCAAGCATGACACTGGATGTATTTATTAAAGATACAAAAGAAAATATTGCAAAAAGAACGAATTTAAGTTAAAAGTTACGAGTTACGAGTTTTAAGTTATAAGATGATCATTTCGCTGATCGGCATGTCCGGAACGGGTAAAACTCACTGGGCAAAAAAGCTGGTTAAACACGGTTTTTTACACCTTTGTTGTGATGATCTGATCGAAAAGAAACTGGAACCAGAGCTTTCAAAATATGGCTACAAAGGTCTTGAGGATGTCGGACGTTGGATGGGACTTCCATATGAAAATTCATATCCTAAGGCTAGTAAAAAATATTTGGAAAAAGAGAGGGAAGTTATTGTGGAGATACTCGACCGCGTCCGAAGCATTCCGAAAGATACAAATATCGTCATCGATACGACCGGCAGCTTAGTTTACATGGAAGATAAGTTGTTGCAAAAGTTAAAGCAAAAAACGACGATTATTTACCTTGAAGTGCCGAAAGAAGTTGAAAAAGAAATTTATAACAGATATTTAATACAACCAAAACCGGTTATCTGGGGTCAAAGTTTTAAAAAAAGGCCAGGTGAAAGTAATACTCAAGCCCTTGCAGGGTGTTATCTTGACCTTTTAAACTTCAGGAAAAATCGATATGAAAAAATCGCAGACCTCACTATGCTTTACCACGCTCTGCGAAAAAAAACCTTTGGTTCTTATGATTTTTTAAGACTTATAGCGTAAACAAATGCAGTTTTACAGCAATCGTAGCCACTTGTACAAAATCTCTTTTAAAGAAGCTTTATTTAAAAATCTAGCTCCCGATGGGGGTCTCTACCTACCAACCCTAATTCCTCGATTTACAGAAAATGAAATTAAATCGATGCAAAATAACTCATTGCAAAATGTTGCTCATTTTGTTTTAAGGAAATTTATTGATGATATTTCCGAACAGGACCTGTGGAAAATTATTAAAAAATCTTTTACATTTCCGATCCCCATAAAAAAAATCGGTAAAAATTTTTACCTTGAGCTTTTTCATGGGTACACTATGGCATTTAAAGATGTTGGTGTCGGCACCTTGGCAAGACTTATGGAGCATGTGCTTGCAAAAGATAATAAGAAAATACTAATTCTGACTGCAACCTCGGGTGATACCGGTGCAGCAGTGGCGCAGGCGTTTTCAGAAGTTAAGGGAGTAAAAGCGATTGTTTTATTTCCGGAAAATCAAATCAGTCATTTACAGGAAGAACAAATGACAAGAGTGGCCGGGAATATTTATCCGGTTGCTGTAAAAGGAACATTTGATGACTGTCAAAAATTTATTAAAACAATTTTCCATAATAATAAAAAAAGGTTCGGCAATTATGAGCTGGTTTCGGCAAACTCCATAAACATCGGCAGACTTCTTCCGCAAGTCGTTTATTATGTTTATGCATCGTTAAAATTTCAGAAGACAAGACTTCGGTTTGTGGTGCCTTCAGGCAACATGGGCAATATTACTGCAGGAATTATTGCAAAAAAGATGGGTGCGCCTATTGATTCTTTCATAATTGCCTGTAACGCCAATGACCCGGTCGTAATTTATTTTAAAACCGGAAAATACGGACCGAAAAACTCTGTTCGCACCCTGTCAAACGCCATGGATATCGGAAATCCGAACAATTTCGAGCGTGTTCTGGACCTTTATGATAATAATCATCATTTGTTTAAACAAGATATTACGGCAATTTCAATAAGTGATGATGAAACCATTGCAACAATGAAAAAAATTTACAAAGATTATGACTATATTATTGACCCGCACACTGCCGTTGCGGTTAGAGCTGGAGAAAGACTAATTTCTGATAGCATGCAAGACGTGATCTTGGCAACGGCATCTCCTAAAAAATTTGCTCTTGAAATTAAAGAAGCTGCCGGAATAGAAATTTCAGAAAAAATAACTGAAAACAATTTTAAAAAGTATAAAAAACGACTTTATCGAAGCCGGAACTCAACAAAAGAACTATTGTCGATTTTGGAATCAATTGTACAACAAAAATAACTATGCTTACTATTAACTTGAGATTATTGGAAAGAGCTTGAAAAACCATAAAAAAGCCGATATAATAATGAAATTTCAAAATGTATTAAGGATTTATTTTCAAGAAATTTGAGGAACTTTAGACCATATTATAAAAAGAAAACCACACAATACTATCATTTAAACTATCGTATTCCAAACGGTCAGGTGAGAGTATTAGATGTACATGGAAAACAGATTGGTGTCATGTCCAGAGATGAAGCCGTACAAAAAGCTCGATCAGAAGAACTTGATTTGGTACTAATTGCTCCCAAAGCGGTGCCACCAGTCGCAAAGATCACAGATTTTAAAAAATTTCTTTACGAAGAGGAAAAGAAGCTAAAGGAAGCCAAAAAAGGTGCAAAAAAAAGTATTGTCAAAGATCTGAAACTTTCTCTTTTTATTGGTCCGGCGGATTTTGAGCGGGTTGTAAAAAGAGGACGAGAATTTTTGGATGACGGCAATCAGCTTAGACTCAACCTGACTCTAAGAGGTCGGGAGATTGTCAAAAAACAGATGGCTTTCGAACTGATAAACAAATATATTGCGCAGCTTGGAGAAAGCATCAATGTTTCCAAGGAACCAAGGCTCGAAGGAAGAGTGATACGTGCTGTTATCTCAAGCAAAAAATAACTTTATTTTATATAATACATGTCATGGCAAAAGAAAAACAAAAAACACGAAAATCTGCAGCCAAAAGATTTAAGGTCACTGCAAGTGGCAAGGTACTCCACAGGTCGCAAATGATTCGCCACCTGCGAAGCAATAAATCAAAGCGACAGGTCCGCAGACTTTTACAGATGAAAGAAGTCAAGGGCACTTTTAAAGCGAAAATTAAAAGAATGCTTGGAAAGAAATAATTAATGTCTATTATGGAAATTAGTAATTGGTAATTTTATGGTTAGAGTAAAACCTGGTAAATCAACAAGAGCTTCTCACAAAAAAACATTAAAACTCGCAAAGGGTTACTGGATGTCTCGAAGAAAACAGATAAAAAAAGCGACAGAAGCCGTGCTTCACGCCGGACAATATGCCTATGATGGGAGAAAAATCAGAAAGCGTGACTACAGAAGACTCTGGATAACTCGTATTAATGCCGCTTTGCAAACTCACGGGATAAAATATAGTGCATTCATTCATAAAATGAAAGAAAAAAATGTAGAGTTGGATCGCAAAATTTTGGCACAACTGGCGCTTGATTATCCAAAAGTGTTTCAAGAATTAATTCAAAAAATTAATAATTGAAATATCGTAATCCCGAACCTGCCTACCGCAGGCAGGCTTGTTTCGGGATCTCTTGTTATCATATCTGTGAAAACAGAGATAGAGATATAGAATTATAAGATGCTGAAACAAGTTCAGCATGACGAATACACATGGACAAATTAAAGGTAATTCTTTCGGATGCAAAAAAAAATATTCTGTTAAGTGAATCTTCTTATGATATCAAATTAATTTCAACAAAATATCTTGGTCGCAACGGAAAAATAAATCTTCTTCTTCAAGAAATAAAGAAAATTGACGCTTTGGAGCGTAAAGAATACGGAAGGAAAATAAATCAGCTCAAAAAACAGATCGAAAAACTGACATCGGAAAAGCTTACGAGTTTGACCCAAAAAGAAGATGAAAATGAGACGGTCGACGTGGCCCTACCTGGCAAACAATATCCTCATGGTAGCCTGCACATCGTAACTCTGGCAATCGATGAAATCAGTCATATTTTTGAGAAAATTGGTTTTATTCGTATGTCATATCCGGAAGTAGAATGGGAGTACTTTTCTTTTGATGCTTTAAATATGCCTCCAGATCACCCGGCACGTGATGACTTTGAAACTTTTTTTATTGATTCCAAACCGCATTCAAAGTATGGAAAAATGGTGCTAACGCCACACACTTCGTCAGGTCAGCCCCGAGAAATGATGCGTCTTGGTCAACCGCCAATCCGTATGATCAATATTGCCAAAACCTATCGACCCAACTGGGATGTTTCGCACGCTCCCATGTTTCACCAATTTGAAGGCTTGTGTGTTGATAAAAAAATCAATATTTCTCATTTGAAAGGCACGATCAGTTATTTTGCCAAGGAATTTTTTGGAGCAAAAAGAGAAATACGTTTGCGTCCATTTCATTTTCAGTTTACCGAGCCGTCATTTGAAGTAGATATAACTTGTGGAGTTTGTGATGGGAAGGGATTTATAGATGACAACAAAACAAAATGCAAACTATGTAAATCCGGATGGCTCGAGCTTGGCGGTTCGGGAATGGTACACCCGAACGTCTTGATGGCCGGTGGCATTGATCCCGACGAATATACCGGATGGGCATTCGGATTTGGAGTAGAACGCGTCTTTATGATGAAAGAAGGATTAAATCTTGACGATTTACGGATTTTGTACAGTGGAGATATTAGATTTTTGGAACAATTTTGAGTTTTTTTATTTAAAATAGGCGAAGTAACCAAAATTTAAGAGATTCCACGCAACATGCCAATATCGTCCTTATTGGCAACAGAGACATCTTTGCTTGGAAGCGAGTTAAATTTTCGGTTACGAGCTTTATAAAATAACATGAATATAAAAATTTCCTACAAATGGCTTCTTGAATATCTTGATACTGATGCAAGTCCTTTTGAACTGCAAAAATATTTATCTCTTTGTGGACCATCGGTCGAACACGTGACTAAAGTCGGGGATGCCGAAAGAGGCGGACTGACAGATTATGTTTTGGATATCGAAATCACATCAAACAGGATTGATATGGCCGCGGTCATGGGAATCGCCCGTGAAGCCCAAGCAATTCTTCCTCAATTTGGCAAGAAAGCTAAACTAAAAGAATTAAAATTATCTCCTCCTGTTAAACCGGTAAACGAACTAAAGATCAGCATTACTGACCCCAGCCATACCGCAAACAGAATTTTAGGAATAGTCCTAGATAACATCACGATAGGGCAATCCCCAGACTACATAAAGAAACGACTTGAAAGCGCTGGTATTCGAGCTCTAAATAATGTTGTTGATATAACAAATTATGTAATGCTGGAAATCGGCCATCCGGCTCATGTTTTTGATTATGATCGCATACATTCTAATAAATTGATCTTTAGAAAATCCAAAAAAGGAGAAAAGATCATTTCACTTGAAGACAAAACTTATAGTTTGCCGGGAGATGATATTGTCATCGAGGACGGCGACGGCAGAATAATCGATTTACCGGGAATAATCGGAACCAGCAACAGTATTGTACTACCTACTACAAAGCGCATTCTATTTTTTATCGACAACAATGATCCCGTCAAAATGCGCAGATCATCGATGAAACTTGGGATCAGAACTGTCGCTGCAACCTACAATGAAAAACTACCCGACCCGGAACTTGGATATACTGCTTTACTTAGAGGAATACAGTTATATCAAAAAAATGCCGGTGCCAGGATAGCAAGCACAATTCATGATATTTATCCGCATCCTAGAAAAGAAAAGAGTATGAAAGTTTATCTTAAGGACATCCAAAGAGTAATGGGTGTTCCGATAAAAGAGAATATAATTACCGAAATATTACAGCGACTTGGTTTTAAAGTCCTGCGCCATGAAGACGAGGAGCTTGCTTACCCTGATGGAGTTTCCTTTCAGGTCACAGTACCTACTTACCGCACCGATGATATTTCCATAAAAGAAGACATTATCGAAGAAGTGGCGAGAGTATATGGTTATTTCAATCTGCCAAACAATATTTCTCCTATGGTCTATATCGAACAACCAAAAGACATTGAAAAACTTTTTGATGTACAACGAAAAATAAAATACTTCCTAAAAAATATTGGTCTCCATGAAGTACTTAACTACTCTATGATTTCGAAAGAACTGATTGAAAAAATGGATCTAAAACTTGATAATAAATTAAAAATTGAGAATACCATTTCCGAAGAAATTGCCTTTTTACGTACTTCCATACTACCTTCCTTAATCAAAAATATTAAGGAAAACGAGGGAAAAAGAGACATTCTAAAATTTTTTGAGATCGCCAAAGTTTATGAAAAAAAACAAAGTGACCTACCAAATGAAATTTACAGACTTGGTATAGCTGTAAATACTTCGTTTGCTGATTTGAAAGGGATTATCGAAGCAATACTTCGGGATCTGAATATAAAGGCTTACGTTACAAAAAAATGGGTAAGCCAACATTTTGCCAAAAATTTAAGCGCCGAGATCCTCATCGCTGATCGATCCGCGGTCAGATTTGGACAGTTAAAACAAAGCTATCAGAACAATTTCGAGATAAAAAATAAAGTTTATCTGGCCGAATTTGAACTCAATATACTCTTGGATAATTACAAGCTTGTCAGCCCTTATGTTGTACCGCCTCAATATGCGCTGATCAAGCTTGACGCTAATATAAAATCATCGAAATATAACTTTGATGAGATCAAAAAAATTGCTTATAAACAATCCAAACTACTTCATTCAATTGAGTATATTTCAAGTTATAAAGATACAGTTACTGTCCGCTATTATTTTACATCTGCTAAGGAAAATATCACTGAAGAGAATGCAAAAAAAGAATTGGAAAAAATTTTAAAAGTTCTTGTCTAACAGATGGTGAAAGCCGAACTTGCTGAATTTGTAACAGATGATGATTTAAGACTCCCAGGACTCCTTTATGAACCTCAAAAAAAGACGCAAAAAGTGCTAATTTATCTTCATGGCTGTGGAAGCACCTCGGTTTTTTATTCTGTCCGCGACATAAATATTTTTGCTGACGCGCTTACAAAAGCAGGTATCGCTTTTTTTCCATTTAACAATCGCGGTGCTCATATCGTCAAAACCCTTACTCGTCGCCAGGGACTAGACAATGAAGTGGAAACTTTACAAGGAACCGCCTTTGAAAAAATAAAAGAATGTATATTGGACATAAACGGAGCTTTAAATTTTTTAAAGAAAAAAGGCTTTAAGGAATTTTATTGTATCGGTCACTCGACAGGAGCAAACAAAATAGTAGTCTATGATCACTATGTACCTAAAAATGAAATAAAAAAATACATTTTATGGGCCGGTGGCGATGATGTGGGTTTGTATTATCGAGAAATGGGGAGTAAAAAATTTCATTTGGCCTTAAAAAAGTCAAAGGATATGACCGATAAAGGTAAAGGAGAAAAACTGGTTCCCCGTTATCTAAATAAGCAGGTCTATTCTTATCAAGCGTTTTTTGATATTTTAAACCCCGACGGAGATTACAATATTTTTCCATTCAATGACGGCATTAACAAACTTAATCTGTCAATAAAACCTCTTTTTTCAAAATTTTCTAAAATTAGAAAACCTACTTTGGTCCTATATGGAGACCGCGATGAATACTGTTATGGTGACGTAAAAAAATGTGTCACTTTATTGCGGTCTGCAGTTTCAGGGAAAAAAAATTTTACTTTTCAAATTATTCCCGGTGCCGATCATGGCTTCACAGGAAAAGAGGAAGAACTTGCCAAAATGGTCGTGAACTGGATTAAATAGTTGACATTTATTATATTTTCTTTAAATAACTTTCATCATCCCACAAAGATTTGACAATGATCACTATCACTCCAATTGCCTGGCCAAAAACCGAAACAGCAAAAATATTGAGTTGATAATTATCAAGTACAGTAAAGTCACTGGTGCCTTTCGTATATAAAGTAACAATTCTCACAACAGCTTGAACAATCACGATGCCAACAAGTAGATAGAACGAAAAAAATGTCAAGTTCGTGACATAACCGAGCATTTTCTCCCGATGAACAGCTCTTTCTTTCAATAACCGATCAAATATATCTTCACTGATAGTCCGAGACACGTTTGCTCTAGGTTGCGATGAACCTTTCTCAAATTTTTTTGCAATCTTTTCTGTTTCTATTGTTTGTTTGTTTTTATCCATTTAATTCTATTTTCAATTACCGGTCTTGACACTCCAAAAAACTCTGCCGCTACATTATAATCGTTATCTGACAAAGCCAGTATTTTTCTTAGCTTGTCTTCAGGAACCAAAAGTACCGCCGCAAAATAATTAGCCTCTGTTTCTAATTTGGTATCTTCAGCGTTATCAGAATAATCCAGCTCATCTATGCGATACCTTACCTTGTCGTTTTTATGAAGTACGTAATGTCCGATTTCATGTGCAAGGGTGAATCTTTTTCTGGTTTCGGGTCTATCTTTGTTTAAAAATATTTTTGGTTCAGCCTTTCCTTTTTCGTCAACATACTCCAAAAGTCCGTCTATATTTGGATATTCACTGACATCTGATTCAAATACTTCAATTCCCAAAGATTTAGCTATTTCTATAAGGTCGTTTTCAGGATAAGAAAGACCGGTTTGCATTTTAATGTTATCAACGACAGATTCAATCCTTTTTTGATCATCAATAGATAAATATGACATAATTGTATAAATTTATTCTCACCCATTTTAAAACTTATCATTTCTTGTGTCAACATTATTCATTCCAATCTTCGTTGACACCGATCTTTACTGTTGAATCGCCTGTTTTATCCTTTTCGTTTAAGGCCGAAACTTTGATCGCATATTTACCATTTGGTAAAGTGAACTTTTCTGTAATTTCTGTAGTATTGCCTTTGATTACTTTCTTCTCCTCGTCATTGATCCAGATTTTTACTTCCTTGACCGCGGTTAATGACGTAATTTTTGCATTGATTTCGACATCATTTGTATTTACTGTACTCTCATTTGAAGGAGATTTTATCGAAACAACTACATTTTCTGCAGACGCATCAGAATTTTCGGTAGGATATTTGTATTTATCATCGTTTTGCGAGTGTGCCCAAGGGTCTATAGCTTCCTGCCAGCGATTTTTACCATCTGTTGAGATTGGGTCATTTTCGGTAATGATTATAAAATCTTTCTCGTCGTAATTACCTGACTTAACCTCAATATCGTTTGCAATTTTGCCGTTGGCTTTCGAAACCTTAAGTTTTTTATAATATGGCGCGATGTCTGTTGGTTCTGATCCTTCGATGTAGTACTCTGACCGCGTTGGGTAACCATCCTTTGGCAAGCCTCCTAAATAAGCGTCAACAGTAAGTGCTTTTACTTTATCAGGTTTTTCCATGATGCCGTCATCGTATTTACCAAGCAGTTCGGTCATAAAGCCATGCCAAATAGGCGATGCCCCGGTAGCTCCTGACGCGATCTGTTGGTTCATCACCGAGTTGTCGTTGTTACCAACCCAAACACCCATAGCAATTGAAGTTGTATAACCGACAGCCCAGTTGTCTCGTTTATCATTAGTTGTACCTGTTTTAACAGCGACGGTCTTGCCCGAAATGTTTAAATATGAATTAGGACCGAAAGTCTTGAGTCTCGCATTGTTATCTGACAAAATATGGGAAATAATAAAACTAATTTCCGGTGACAGTATTGACTTACCGTCCTCCTGATCTTTGGCTTTAAAAATCTTTTTATCTTTGTAGTCAGATATCTCAAGAATACTGGTCGGGTCAACTTTTTTACCCTCGTTTGCAAACACGCCAAAGGCAGAGGTCAACTGTAAAAGTGTAGTTTCGCCGCCACCAAGCGAGGCCGATAGCCCAAGATTGTTTATGTTTTCCTGTGTCGGTTCAAGTGACTCCATTCCCATATCGTAGGCCTGCTGGAGAAAATCTCTTAAGCCGATCATGGCAAGCATTTTCACCGCA
>MFZZ01000030.1:0-19409 GCA_001789555.1 Candidatus Roizmanbacteria bacterium RIFCSPHIGHO2_12_FULL_38_13 | reverse complement strand
TTACCAAGCGCGAATCTGATCTGGACCGGGCCACGATATTTTAAATCATAATTTTCCGGAGTATAGTCTTCGCCGCCCTGATTTGGAAATACCGTCTTCAGATCCATAATGATAGTTGACGGGGTATAACCTTTCTGAAAAGCTACCGAGTACTCAATCGGTTTTAAAGTCGAACCGGGTTGCCGCAATCCCTGTGAAACTACATCAAATTTCCCGAATTTCTCGTCGTTATAATCATATGAACCTACGTAGGCAATAATCTGTCCGGTATCCGGTTCGATCGCAACCAGCGCACCATTGCCGACATCGTAATCTTCGAGCCCTTCAATCTCTTTTTTAACAATACTCTCTGCCTTTTTTTGTAATTCCAGATCCAGTGTCGTTTTTATCTTTACACCTTGATTGAGTATTGCCGGGCCAAACTGATCTTCAACCTGTTTTTTTGCATAAAAAATAAAGTGTGGTGCATAAGTATCTAATTTTGGCGAATCAAATATCAATTTTTCTGCTCGTGCGGATGCTGCTTTTTCTTCATCACGAGTGATATAACCGTCTTCACGCATACGCCTCAAAACATCTTTTGTTCTTTTTTTCCAGGTATCTTTTCCGCTAACGAAAGGGGAGTAGTTTGAAGGATTTTGAGGTAGACCAGCAAGAAAAGCACTCTCTACTATTGAAAGCTCTTTTGGTTGTTTCCCAAAATATCCCATTGATGCTGACCCAACACCCCAGAAACTGCCACCATATGGTGCTTCGTTCAAATACATCTCAAGTATCTCTTTTTTTGTATATTTTTTTTCCACCTCATATGCTAAAATTGCCTCTTTGATTTTCCGTGGCAATGTTTGTTCCCTAGTTAGCAAAACATTTTTGATGAGTTGTTGTGTAATGGTCGATCCTCCCTGCAGGTTACCCGTCAATGTACTTATCAAAGCGCGAAGAATACCATACTGTGATATTCCCTGATGTTCGTAAAATCTTTTATCCTCGATGGCGATAGTTGCCTGCTGCATGAGCTTGTTTACATCATCAATGTCGACCGCTATACGATTTTTGTCTTTATACATTTCATAAATCACTTTTCCGTTTCTGTCATAAAATACGGTTGAATTGCCGCGAGCCTCGGACAAAGTGCCCGGTTTTGGCAGATCGCGACCATACCAGGCAAAAAGACCCAGTGCAGCCAAATAGCCAAAAATCGCCAAAAAAATACATCCAACTACCAGATAAAGTAGAACTGTTTGTTTTCTTATTCGAAAAACACTTTGTCTTCTACGACGACGTGGAACATATGCCATAAATTATTAAATTGTAACAAATTTAACAATTTTAAATTGTTTGTATCTTGTGATTTGGAACTTGGAATTTGTATAGTATAATCGGATTATGTTGAAAGCCATTAAAAAATTTTTGAAACTGAAAAATATTGTGAAGATAATTATCATCATTGCCGCGTTACTACTTGTTATTACAAGCTTTACACCACTTTTGTATCTTTAGCTAGAGTATGTTTACGACCACATCTATCGACCTGCTTCCGAAAACAACTACAGTTACAAAAAAGCATCTAAAAAAATTGGGTATAGAAACTTATTGGGATTTGCTTTACTATTTTCCAACCCGTTATGAAAATTTTTCAATCATTTCGCCAATATCTCAAATTCAGCCAGGTGAGACAGTAACCCTCCAGGGTCAAATAAAAGAGATAAAGACAGAATACACCCGAAGACGTCTGACAATTCAAAAAGCAGTTTTAGAAGATGAAAGCGGACAGATAAGACTGGTATGGTACAATCAGCCTTTTTTGGTAAAACTCCTTGAACACAAAAAAGTTTCGATATCGGGGAATGTTGATACTTACAAAAGTCATCTGACCTTTACTCCACAAGAATATGAAATTATTTATTCAGCAGATTTTAACACCATTCATACAGGTCGAATGGTGCCTGTTTACCAACAAACATATGGTATTTCCTCAAGAACTATAAGAGAGAAAATATATTTTGTGCTACAACAATTCTTAGAATCTGTAGAAAATTATGAATTTCTGCCAGAAAAGATCGTCAATGATTTGAAGCTATCGAATGAAAAAGAGGCGATCACACAAATTCACTTCCCGCAAAGCAGCAAAAGTTTGAGCATTGCCCGTGACAGAATAGGATTTGACGAAATATTTATTCGCATGCTCTCATCTAAACTGGTAAAAAAAGAATGGGAAAAAGAAAGATTATCCGAAGCTTTTCATTTTAATACGAATATAAATAAAAAGATTAATGAATTTATTTCTTCCCTTCCTTTTAAACTAACAAGCTCACAAGCTAGGTCGGTAGATGAAATTATCAACGATCTAAAAAAGGATACTCCAATGAATAGATTTTTGCAGGGCGACGTCGGCTCGGGAAAAACCGTAGTCGCCGCTATCGCCGCTTATGCCGGATTTTTGAATGGCTTTCAAACACTGGTCATGGCGCCCACGGAAATCCTGGCTGTGCAGCACTACGAAACCATGACGAAGCTGTTCAAGGATTACCCTGTAAAAATCGCTTTACAAACACAGTCTCACAAGACTTTTACAAAAAAAGTTAACAACAATGACAAATATCACATAATAATCGGTACGCAGGCCTTGATTTCAGATTATGTGGATTTTGATCATGTCGGACTGGTGGTCGTCGACGAACAGCATCGATTTGGTGTGCGGCAAAGGGCAATTCTCAAGAAGAAAGGTGGTCATCCTCATCTATTAAGTATGACCGCAACTCCAATTCCACGAACCGTCTCATTGACTCTTTATAGCGAACTTGATTTATCGACAATTGACGAACTACCAGCCGGACGTCTTCCAATAAAAACGTATGTTGTGCCGGATATTAAAAGAAAGGCCGGACAAAACTGGATAAAAGACAAGATTGCCAAGAATAGCATACAGGTCTACATCATTTGTCCACTTATTGAAGAATCGGAGTCAGAGACCATGAAATCAGTTCGTGCAGCAACAAAAGAGTATGAACATCTTAAAAAAAATGTATTTTCGGATTTTCGAGTCGCCTTACTTCATGGCAAACTAAAAGGGAAAGATAAAGACAAAATAATGCAGGATTTTAAGGAAAAAAAATACGACATTCTGGTTTCGACTTGCGTCGTTGAAGTTGGGATAGATATAGCCAATGCGACAATAATGTTGATAGAAGGAGCTGAACGATTTGGACTAGCGCAACTTCATCAGCTTCGCGGTAGAGTAGGAAGAGCAGAGAAGCAGTCTTACTGTTTTTTATTTACTAGCACAAATGAAGATTTTCTTAAAAAAAGACTTCATTTTTTTGCAAAAAATTCTTCCGGGATGAAACTTGCCGAATATGACTTACGGATCCGGGGTCCGGGCGATCTTTATGGAACAAGACAACATGGATACACGGAGCTACGCGTAGCCGATCTGACCGACGCAAAACTCATCCACAATGCCCAGACCGGAGTTGAAATATTTATGAACAAATACAATCTTACCGATTTTTCAAGTCTAAAATCGATGATTAGTACTTTGCAAATTGATAAGATTGCGCGTGATTAACGGCACTTGTGTCATCTAAATAAGTAGATCTCGTCATCCCGAACTCGTTTCGGGATCTCATAAAGCTTTAAAGATGCTGAAACTAGTTCAGCATGACGTCGAGTTTATACTTGTTGATAAGGTATATGTGCCTGATTAACTTCTTGTTTTAACAGCCTTTTCATGATATCATTTCTTATCTATGGCACCACTTCCAAAAAGAAAACACTCAACCGCTCGGAAAGGGAAACGTATACTTCAGAGAAAAGCCGAAAGCATACTACCGCAGCTTGTGATCTGTAAATCGTGTGGAAAGAAAAAACTTCCTCACCGTGTCTGCAAATACTGTGGGAAATAAATCTATGCCTTGTAACTTACAGCTTGTAGCTTGGAACTTTTCGTAGTTTATGAGCTATGAGCTCTAAGTTATGAGCTCTAAGTTATGAGCTCTAAGTTATGAGCTATGAGTTATGAGTTACAAGATATAAAATGGATAGTCGTCACGAAAAACGAATACAAATTGTTCAAAATCTCTACGCGCTGTCATTTCAAAAGACAAAAAAAATAGTTTTACCTCACAAGCAGCTGTCAAAAATAACAGGCGAGATTATCAAAAATCAAAAAAAAATTGATGACTATATCCATCGTCATGCGCCAAAATATCCGCTCGATAAAATCGCGAAAATCGACTTGAGTATTCTAAGATTGGCTATTTTCGAGCTGATCATAGAAAAAAAAGAACCCTTAAAGGTGATTATTAATGAGGCAGTTGAGATCTCAAAACAGCTTGGTCATGAAAGATCATACGCTTTTGTAAATGCAGTATTGGGATCGATTGTCAATGAAATTTCCGCTTAATATGAACTACGATTTTACGAAACTCGAACACAAAATTGAAATCAAATTCAAAGACCGTACATTACTCAAAAATGTTTTTATACATCGATCGTATCTCAATGAACATAAACATTTCGAACTGCCTTCAAACGAAAAACTCGAATTTCTGGGCGACAGTGTTTTGTCCATAGCTACTTCAATATACCTTTATCACAATTATCCAACTCTTCAGGAAGGTGATTATACCGATATAAAATCATCGATTGTACGAACCGAAAGTCTTGCCGAAGTTGCAAAAAATTTGGAACTTGGCACATATTTGTTTCTGTCAAAAGGCGAAGAAAAAGGGCACGGCAGATCAAAAATAAATATTCTGGCCGATGTATTTGAGGCGCTTATTGCTGCTATATTTATAGATCAAGGTTTTGAAACAGCTTATGATTTTATAAATAAGTATTTGTTTAAAGATAAGTTAAAAACAATCATCGAAAATGGACTATATCTTTCTCCGAAAAGTCGTCTTCAAGAGATAACACAGGCACAATTTAAAAAACTTCCAGATTATGTCTTAACTCATGAGATTGGACCGGAACATAAGAAACTTTTTCATGTCACGGTCAGCATTAATAGTAAAAAATATGGGGACGGAGTTGGGAAATCGAAAAAACAAGCGGAAGAACGCGCCGCCCAAAATACACTGGAAATATTGACTAAATAAGGCTATAATTGTTCATTCGTAATTAATAATTTGTAATAGATTGAATGGCAGCAACAATCAGATTAATGAGGTTTGGTAAAAGAAAAAATCCCCACTATAGGATAATTGTACTTGATAAAAGAAAAAAAAGGGATGGTGCATATATTGAAAAAATCGGATTATATAGACCTTTCGACAAAGAAAAAAATATTACCATAGAAAAAAAACGTTTTGATAATTGGATAGAAAAAGGTGCGCAACTATCAGAAGGAATGCAAAGACTTCTCAAAAATAAAAAACAGGTCTATTTTACTTAAAAGTCATAACTTCGTCGCAATATCTTGTATTTCGCTTATATCGTTTGGGTTTGCAAGCGAAGCCGCCTCAACATTGTCTTGAAACTCTTTGTGAAAAAAATTTAAAGAAAATGTAATATTTTCCTGATTCTCTAAATTTATTGAAAAACTCTCGTTTGTAATCAAGCGTCCTCCGGCAAAATGATACTGTTGCATAAATCTCTCAATCAAAGACAAATCTCCCTCAACTTCTATTTGTAGCGTCAATTTTTCTTCAGTAGAAGAGCTTAAATCGATACTATACGAAAGAATTCTGACTCCGGTCCTGCTGGCCAGATTTTCAAGAGCAGAAATAACTAAAAAATAACTTTCGTTGTTGGGAACCAACTTTTCTAAAATTACATTGTAATCATCTATTGACTGACTTAAGAGATTTTTGTTGTTTTGAATAAGTGAGACTGACGTCTTGGCTTTGTCGATTTCCTCTGTTTTGATTGAAAGATCGGTATAATTGTTGTAAAGCCGCATGCCAAGTAATACTGCCGCAACGACAGCCGATAAAAGTAAAAATAAGGTAATAGATGATGAAATTATTGTGCTGTTTTTAAATAAGCTTGTATATTTTTTAAGATTTTTGTCCATTGTCTTGTTCAAACTGGGTCTGAATTGTTACGTTTAACTCTGTCTCATTAGACGAAAATTCTGTTGGATCCAGTGAAGGGATTGTCACAAAAGTAAAATTTTTTAAAAATTCTGGAGTTTCCAGGGCATTTAAAAAACTTATTAAATCCTCATAATTTTTTAATTTCAAAATTATTTCAGCAGTTTTTGTGTTGTCAAATTGGAATTCTACCAGTGTTGCATAGGGCATATTTTCGGCAAGAACTGTTTTCATTTTTTCGTAATATACGTAACCTTGAGCGTCTTGCGCTAAATAGTCATCAATAAGCTTCTTCTTGTAGATAAAGAATTTAATCTTACTATCAAAGTTACTGTTTATTTCAATAAACTGTGAAAGAGTTTTCAGTGTTTTATCATATTCCGCTGATCTATTGTTTACATACAAAAAGCCTACCAGCTCAAGTAAAATCAATAAAATGCATATAAAGAAAAGCGGCATAGCTACAGATTTCAATTGTTTTAGGATTTTAACGAGTTGCTCGCCATTTGACTCATTAGTGAAAAGATTTATATGTTTTTTCATCTAAGATGACCAGCTACTACTGGCAGGAAACTTGATAAGGAATGTCTGAATGACTGGGTGATAGGATTTGCCACAAACATGTTGCCAAGAGGGATCGACATTGTGAGGACAGATAATTTATTTTGCAACACGTTATGAAGATAATTTATGTAGATATCATAGTTCATCAGAAAAATGTGTTTTATGTTCAAGTGATTTTTATCTCTCATGAGCTGAATAGTTCTTGCGATTTCCGAAACTATCTGACCAACAAGTGGATCTATGACACGAGTAACGTTTATTGACGCATTTGGTGCCAAGCCAATTTTTTGGAGAATTTCAATTGCTTTTTTATCATCGACATTGAAATTGACTTTTGTATCTCTTATAAACATCTGGTAACCAAGTCTCATGTTCTTAGAAAACTGAAAATATGGTGTCTGTTGGTCTTTAACATAGATCGAACTGCTGGAAAATCCAAGGTTGAAAATAATTGAAGGTTCCTTGATAACATCGTCAATTTCAGTAAAAAATCTTCCTAAGACATTTTGGTCGCTTTCCAATGAAATAGCCTCAAGCTTTGCCAATTCGGTAGTATGGGCTATATGTGTGGCGATTTTGTTTTGGATTGCCTCAATAAGTATCAACAATCTGCCATCGGGTAGTTTATTTATCACTTCAAAATCAACGTTAACATCACTTATCGGCAGAGGCACGAATTCATCTATCTGTAACCTGATTGATTTGGCCAGTTCGGACTCTCTTAAATCTGGCATCACAGTAAGCTGCGAATAAGTCAGGGCGTCCGGTATCGTGATTTGGACAGCAGTTTGATTTATGTTAAGCTCATGAACAAGTTGGGATATAACTTGTGATTGGGCAGTCGCAGTTTTTTCGTTTGGATTTGCAAAAAAATTTGGGACGGTTGCATCATACCCCAGAGACAGCAACTCTATCTGTCCTTTCGAATAATTTATATGTGCGACTTTAGTTAGGTAATCGTCAATATGTAGGGAAAAAACATTAGCGGCCATATCTAATAGAGTATCAGAAAATAAAGCAAAAAATCAACGAACAAGGGAGTTAGGGCGCCGAAATTAGGCGAACTTTTGTTCGGTAAGGTAAAATAATTGTATTGATACCGTCAGTACTTTGGACTGTATAACTTATTTCAATGATCGGTGGAGAGTTTAGACTTCGTCGAAAACAACTAATATGAAAATTTATTACTGTAACGATATTTGTTGTCAAAGATGTACTTATGATTGGCATACCTCTTACATATCCTATCATTTGTCCGCTTTGTATAAAATAGTAAAATTCATTATTTCCGTTACTTTTATCAATGATAATTCTGAAATTATCGCCAAATGGTGGAGAATATTCATCAAGAGCATCGTTACATTGTGCTTGACCCATCTCGTCCTCAATAGCAACTCCTTGACGTAAAATCTGATTTTTCATAAATGACATGGCTGCATCTCCCTGTCTTTTTGCCTCGACAATCCGGTACAATCTTAGCTGTTGACGTAAAATTGTTGAAAGTATTGCAAATATTGTCGGCAACAGTATGGCAAATAATGAGATGACAATAAGCATCTCAAACAGAGTAAATCCTTTTTTTTTGAACATATTTTTATCTTTCTCTATAAACATTTTCTAGATGATGGTTATATGTAACATTATTGTCATTCCACGAAACATCAATGGTTGCAGTTACTTCAGTCGGGTTATTGGAAGAGTCCTTATGGAGTCTGATAGTCCGACGAAAAATAAGCGGATTGTTACCATCGATTCCGGTAAAAGGACACTGTTGGTTAATGTCTGTTACCACATAAGGTCTTGTTATTCCTGGTGTTGTATATGAAGGATCAAGAATATCGAAGGTATTATTAAGTCTTAAATTATTGTTAAAACAATAGGTAATGTCGTTGGGTCCTGTCCTTGCTTTAGAATGAAACAGCTGCCAGTCTGCGTTTCTTTCGCTGTAGAGCCACTCATTTATCTCCTCAACATAAAACGTAGCATAAATTTTATGTTCATTTACCTTCATATTCATCAAAAGCTTTGTAACATAAGAAACAGCAACAACTAGAACCATACTCAACAAAGCCACAAAAATCATAATCTCAATAAGAGTGAAGGCTTTTTTAAATAAACTATTACTCTGATAAGTTTTAACAGTCATATGGTTGTCCGATCGCACTTTTACCAAATTGGTCAATTGTTATATCCACACATTGTTGTCCATTAATACTTTGAAAGGTAATTGTTTTTGGTGTGTCCATACATGTATTGTTTGTGCAGCCATAAGGAGTTTGCAGTTGAAATGAGTTGCCACTGGCAATGGTGCTATTTTGTAAGATAATCGTTTCAACAGTGGTTTCCGGGGTTTCCTGCATAAATAAACCACTTGCGTCAGTACATAGTATCTCTATAATTATAGTCTGTGGAGTGTTGAAAGTTATTTCATAACCCCAAAGGCGAAAACAATCCGATCTGGGTGACATATCTTGTCCTACTGCTCGTTCTCTAGTAAAACTTATCTTATCTCTGACCATTTCTGCATCCTGTTCCAATCTTTTTTGATCTCCAAAACTGTTGTAAGACACGGTTGCTGCTCCAAGAAGTATCGTCATGAGTGCAATAACGATTATTATTTCCAACAATGTGAAACCTTGATTGAATTTTAACATTAGTTTTGGCATTCACTTGCCCCTCTGTTTGGATTAACGACACAGTCATCAGTCGCTGGATTAAGCTCAAGATCGGCGGTTAAAGTATATGTGTTACAAACTGCAGTACCAATACAACCTTGTGGTAACGCTTCATAAGGATAATCATTATTTGTAACTGGATCTTTTGGGATGTTGTCGACCGAGCCTCCAAAATAATCATCAATGGACGTTAGATACATATTGAACACCGAAGGCGGATATGAGCTATTTACATCGTTACTGCGAAAAAGTTCTAAAGCGGCACGTATTTGTTCTAAATCTGATCTACGACGTGTATCTCGTGCATTTTGTTGATATCTACTGTATCCCAATGCGCTTGACCCAATAAGTATAGTAATAATTGAAATGACTATTATCATTTCTATTAGAGTAAATCCCGCTCTAAGCTTCATACTATCATTCTAAACAAAAAGGCACAAAAAAAACAATAGCTGCAAAACGTCCCTGTCATCCCCGAGAATTCGGGGATCCAAATAATCACTACTAGATTCCCGCCTGCGCGGGAATGACAACGTTACGCGTTATGCGTTTCGCGTTACACGAACTAAGGCGCTACAAATAATCGCATCTATCGCAAGCTGCGGATTCATATTGTTGAACTGCAGATTAAAAAGCAGCTTAAAAATTTTGTTTGCCAAATGAATAGCATTATTGTCTCCTCGATTGACACGTTTTCTAAGACTAAGAAGCAAACCGTACATTATACCTACTGCAGATGATCTGTCACGAGTTTGAAGTTGGGGCAAGTTAAAAAGTGCCGTCGTCGGCGCGCCGCAAAACATATCTGCTATATCATCAAACTCATTTTTGGAATTTAATGACATGGTTTTTTTATTATCGGTCTTAATAATTTTACAGCGAGATCTAATCGTAGGTAAAACAAACTCTAAATTTTGAATAAGCAAGACAAACTGATTACTATTTGACGACTCCTCAAGCATCTTCAACATAGCGTTTTGTGCTTCGGCAGTAGCACTATCAAACATTTCTATGACAATGAAGCGGGTTTTATTGGTTGAGACACGTATATCTTTTCGTAGGTTTCTGACTTGATCTATCGTTATTCTCGTCTCAATCGGAGATATTTTGACAATAAAGCTTTTATCAAAATTTTTCAATTCTTCAACATCTTTTAAAAACAAAAAATCGGGTACTCTTGATGGTGAGTGGATAAGTAATGGTAACATCTGCTTGTCATCTTGCATTTTAGCATAAATCAACATATATTGATTAAATATGGACGTTGACCCAAAATTGCTGTTGCAAAAATTACTTCAAAAAGGAGTAATCGATGAAATAAGTGCAAAAAGATATGAAGAGGAAGCAATGCAAAAAAAAATAACTCTGGAGGAATATTTACTTACGTTCACCAGGCTAACTGACGATAATGTGTTGAGCGCAAAGGCTGAAGTGCTCAATGTACCTTATGTCAATATTGGAACAACAGCGGTTGATCCGCAGGCTATGAATTATGTCTCCAAGGACATTGCACAAGAATATCATATTATTCCGTATTTTTATGAAGCTGAAAAAAAACAGCTTTATGTTGCTACTTCAAAACCCTTAAATATTAGCGCTCTTGAATTTCTGTCAAATAAAACCGGACTCAAGGTAGTGCCTGTTTTAGCATCAGAAAGCGAGATAATGAAGGCGCTTACTGTTGCGACCAGTCTGAATCTGTCGCCGGTCGTCAAAGAGGCCGTTGCCGACATAGGACCACAAACCGACACACAAAAACTACAATCGATAAGCAACTACAATACCGCTCCTATTGCCAAAATTGTAAATACTATTGTCGAGTTTGGTATCAAAAATAGAGCTTCTGATATTCACATTGAACCGGAGGAGCTCAAGACTAGAGTTAGGTACAGGATTGACGGAATATTAACCGAAAAACTTACTTTACCCAGAAGTATCCATGATTCTTTAGTGTCTCGTGTGAAAATACTTGGAGGAATGAAAATTGATGAAAAACGCATACCTCAAGACGGTAGATTCAACTATAAACTTAAACATGATGAGATCGACCTTCGACTTTCGTCACTACCTACCGTTAACGGTGAAAAAATGGTTATGCGTCTCCTGCATAAAACAGGTGGTTTACCGCAGCTTAATGAACTTGGTTTAGATGGCGTCCAACTCAACAAATTTGAAACCGGAATTGCAAAATCTTATGGAATTGTTCTGGTGACCGGACCAACAGGATCGGGGAAAACAACCACTTTATATTCTGTGCTAGGCAATTTAAACACAAAATCAGTGAATATTGTTACGCTTGAAGACCCTGTTGAATATCAAATCGAAGGGATAAATCAGGTTCAGATAAATTCTCAAGCCGGACTTACTTTTGCAACAGGACTTAAATCATTTCTAAGACAGGACCCAAATATTATTTTGGTCGGTGAAATCCGCGATAAAGAAACTACACAACTTGCTATACAAGCTGCGCTAACGGGACATCTTGTATTTTCCACGCTACACACAAACGATGCGGCCACCGCGATACCACGTCTTATTGACCTTGGAGGAGAACCTTTTCTTATTGCCTCGGTTTTAAATCTGTCTATGGGCCAACGTATTGTCAGAAAGGTCTGTCAAAACTGTAAAGAATTTTATACACCTACTCCTGAAGTGCAAAAATCAATAAAAGACGAGCTTGGCAACCTGTTTCCAAAGCAATATCAGGATGGTCAACCGCTTCGACTCGCCCGCGGTCGTGGTTGTGAAGAGTGTAATCACTCGGGTTATATGGGTCGAATTGGAATTTTTGAAATATTGAATATTACTACAGGAATCAACAATCTGGTCTTGAAGGAAGCCTCGGCAAGGGATATCACTGCCCAAGCTGTAAAAGAGGGTATGATCTTGATGAAGCAGGATGGTTTTTTGAAAGCCCTAGTCGGAGTCACAACACTCGAGGAAATCATGCGCGTTACCGAGGAATGATGAGTTTGTGAGTTACAAGTTACAAGACAAGTTAAATACGGCACTTGTGTCATCTAAACAAGTAGCTCACGTCATCCCGAACTCGTTTCGGGATCTCATAAAGCTTTAAAGATGCTGAAACCTGCCTGCGGCAGGCAGGCTAGTTCAGCATGACGTTGAACTTATACTTGTTGTCAAGGAATAAATACCTCAAATACTACTAGTTTTATATATGAAGTATGATTACAATGTAAATTATGGATCTTACCCAATTACTCAAATTAACTACCGAAAAAAAAGCTTCCGACCTACATATTATCGCAGGCTACAACCCTTCGATACGTGTCAATGATAAGTTAATTCAACTTAAAACGCATGAGCAAGTTACAAAAGATACAGCTAAAACTCTTTTATACAAAATCTTAAATGAGACACAAAAAGAAGAACTCGAAACCAACAAGGAAATTGATTTTAGTTATGAAATGGAAAAGTTCCGTTTCCGTGTAAATTATTATCATAGTCGCGGTGCTGTGGCTGCAGCTTTTCGTGTCATCGTAGGGCAGATACCGTCAATTGAACAGTTGAATTTGCCTGCGGCAATGCATCAGTTTGCCAAAATGAACGAGGGACTGGTATTGCTTACAGGGCCGACTGGGGAAGGAAAATCAACAACGATTGCCTCCATTTTAAATGAAATAAACTTGAATCTGGAAAAGCATATCGTGACTATCGAGGATCCGGTTGAGTACATTTTCCAGAATGCCAAGTCTATTATATCTCAACGTGAGCTTCATGGAGACACCCACTCTTGGATAAAGGCGCTTAGATCGGTACTGCGAGAAGACCCCGACGTTGTCCTTATTGGAGAAATGCGAGACTTTGATACTATTCAGGCGGCTTTAACTATTGCAGAAACAGGACATTTGGTGTTTTCAACTTTACATACGGGCAGTACCCCGGAGGCAATTAACCGTATCGTCGACGTTTTTCCGGCTTCGCAACAAAATCAAATTCGCAATCAACTGGCTTCTGTTTTGAAAGCAATAATCTCCCAACGTCTTGTCCCAAATATTGACGGCACTGCTCGAATTCCGGCATTGGAGCTGTTAATAAATATTCCTGCTGTTTCTGCTCTGATTCGCGAATCTAAAAACTTTATGATCGACAACATTCTTGAGACCGGCGAAGATCAAGGTATGCTTTTATTCGAAAAATATCTGTCACGTCTTTATAAACAGAATTTGATCACCAGGGAAACGGCTTTTGACTATGCTCTTCGTCAATCCGAAATCCGTAAATTTATAGTATAACGTATGCTTTTCCAGTATAAAGCGCTTCTCAACAACAAGGAGACTACAGGCCAGCTCGAGGCAGAAACGGAAAAAGAGGTTATAGATTATCTCAAGGGTAACGGTTATTTTCCTCTCGATATTCGTGAAAAAAAAACTGGTCGGAGTCTGGCCATGTTGAATTCTGTATTTGAGAGGGTTAGTTTCAGCGACATTACTTATCTTACAAGACAATTTGCGATCATGTTGACATCGGGTCTTACTTTAATCGATTGTATTGATATACTAAAAAAACAGACAAAAAAGACTGTCATGAAAAACATGCTTTCTGATGTCGATAAAACATTGAGAGAAGGGAAAAACTTTTCTTTTGCTCTAAAAAAATATCCTAAGTATTTTTCACACTTATATATTGCTTTAATTAAATCCGGTGAAGCATCAGGCAAACTAGACACAATCCTCAATAAACTAGCAGAAAATCTGGAACGACAAAAAGAGTTTCGTGCCAAGATCAAAAATGCACTTATATATCCAATTGTTATCATAACCGCTATGATCGCAATGATGTTTATCATGCTTGCATTTGTCGTGCCCCGTCTCGTTGAACTATATGAAAATTTTCAGGTAGAACTATCGCCACAGACTCAATTGATGATAAATATTTCCAATTTTTTTGAATCTTATTGGCTGTTTATCCTAGCTGGTATGATTGGTGCAGTGATTTTACTTAAAAGAGCTACGGCTTCAAGCACAGGAAAAAGATTGTTTGATACATATATATTGCGCATCCCTGTATTTGGCCCTATTGTCAAAGCTGCAGCTCTTGTGGATACCACTCGTACTCTTTCCATACTGATATCGTCAGGTGTGCCAATTTTAGACGGACTAGACATTGTCGCCGATGTCAACGAAAACGTACTTTACCAGGAGGCTTTCAAACGGATTAGAATGAAGGTTGAGAAAGGATTGTCTGTTGGTGTGGCTATGTCAAATGAGCCGATATTTCCTGATTCTCTTGTTCAGATGACATTGGTTGGTGAGCAAACGGGACACCTTGACCAGACACTTGAAAAAGTAGCCGAATATTATCAAAGTGAGTCGGAGCTCGCCGTAAAAGCAATGTTAACTCTCATTGAACCGGCAATTTTAGTGGTACTTGGAATCTCTGTCGGATTTTTGGTTTATGCTGTCTTATCACCAATATTTACACTCACAAGTTCAATGCAATAATAAAATCATCTTGTAAGAGTTCACGATCTTTGACAAAACTGAATCAAACTATAACACGTCATCCTGAACTTGTTTCAGGATCTCATTGTAGAGATGCTGAAATAAATTCAGCATGACGAATTCTCCTGTCAAGACTTGTGAACTCTTACATCATCTTTTTCCACTTGACAAATATTTAAATTCTGTTGTAGATTTAAAACATACTAGTTAAAAATATTCTCAAAAAGTTTATGTTTAATTTAATTAAAAAAGGTTTTACTCTCGTTGAACTTGTAATAGTTATCGGCGTTATCGCCATCATCGCAACCATTCTTCTTATTAGTTTAAATCCTGCGGAAACCCAGCGAAAAGCACGTGACACCGCCCGTCTAAAAGATATTAATACATTACAAGGTATTATTGAACAAGCATTAAATGATTCAGTGCCTATCTGTGCTGGCGCTGCTGGTGGGACAGCCGCATGTCGAAGTGATGGCAACGGCGTAACAACTGCTAGTCAGCAACCTTGTGCTGCAAATTGGACCGGAGTTAACTTATGCACTTACGCTCGAACCGTTCCTGCGGATCCACTAAATATTGCTTCGGCAAGATGTGTTGGCGGTACGGTGCCGCCGGGAACTGCTACAAACGACTGTTTTATGTACTATTGGCTTGATGTTTTTGGTCAAAGTTATGAAATTAATGTACGCATGGAATCACTCGGCAATGCGGCAAGAATTGTAAATGACGGTGGCAACCATTTCTGGACATACGAGGTCTTTAATGGAGGTCCTAATCTAATAGGGGCAAGTACTAATGTAACTACTCAAAGAAATACAAACCTGTAACTTAGTATTTATTGTATAATTTGAATTCTAAGTTCTTGGGCTT
Source organism: Candidatus Roizmanbacteria bacterium RIFCSPHIGHO2_12_FULL_38_13 (assembly GCA_001789555.1). GTDB lineage: Bacteria > Patescibacteriota > Microgenomatia > UBA1406 > GWC2-37-13 > CAYNLS01. The sequence goes on along the minus strand of MFZZ01000030.1, from coordinate 3,797 downwards.
CGATATAATTTGGTCGGAGTGATAAAGCTTTATTAATAGTGGCTGTTGCCTTGACAACGAATTGTTCCTTTCTTTGTTTATCTTCATTACTGATTATCCAATAATAAAGGGCCAGCTGGTAATAACTTTGTGCGTCTGTCGGTGCAATTTCAACTACTCTTTCCGAGGCGGCAATACTTTTTTGTAAATCGTCAATGTCATTACTCGCTTGATAGTAGAAGTAATAATTTTTTGCCTGTGTCCGCCAGTATATTATGTTGTATGGAGAATTGGCCAGCGAGTTTAGATTGTGATTTTTTGAAAAGTCAATAAGCTGATCCGTCGAATCAGAGTCATCACCAAACGATCTGACAAATGCCGTATTGGCCAGCACTCCCGAAAGCTTGTCTTCATACACATGTTCGTATCTGTTGCCAACGGCCTTGTAAAGTTCTTCTGCAGCTTGGGTATACTCATCTAAAGCTAAATACGTTTGAGCTTTTGCATAATGAACATCGGCAAAATAATATCTGGTGAAATATGTCAAAAGTGATATCCCGACAATAGCAATAAAAATGATTGGTAAACGGGAGGCTAAACCCAGCTTTGCGAACTTGCCAAAATTAAAAATATAGTCTCCGGTTTCTTTTTTTTCAAAAACCAAAAAAATTGCCGGAATAAGATAAAAAAACAACTGCAAAATAGAGATCGAAAAGCCAAAAAAATTGGTGATGAGAATTGTTATATATGAAAGATAAATACATGTGACAAATATAACTTCTAGCCAATTTTTTCTGTTTACCCTAAATGATTGAAAGAAAAGCACTGCAGTGCCAATGATGAGTAAGATGTATATTATAAGTCCGTTATATCCTGTTGTCGCAAAATAATTGAGATACTCGTTGTGAGCCTTGTTGTATATAAAATCCCATTCAGAGGTCAGGTTATGTGCCGCAGGTCGAGTAAAATAGTAAGCGTAAGCAAAGGTTTCTGTGCCGCTGCCAAACCAAGGATATTTGTTTCCAAGATCAATCGCTCCTTTCCAAACGATTTTTCTTATGTCGAAAGAGTCGGTAACAATAGATTGCTCAATCGGCAATTCAAAAAATCCGACCAAAGATTTTTTATATATAAATCCGATAGTTGATGCAAAGAATACAAAAATAATCAATCCGGCAATAATGATTTTCCGCAGCTTTTTACTTGCAAGCTTTAAAGAAAGTAAAACACTGCCTAGCATAAACGCAGCTAAAACGGCAAGCTGTGATGAGCGTGATTGTGTAAAATAGATAGTAAGAATGTTGAAAAATAAATAGATTGCAAATTTAAGAATATGGAGTTTTATGATTCTTCTTATTAAATACTTTATATATACCTTTATGTCATTCCCGCGCAGGCGGGAATCCATTGTCATTCTGGCTTGCTTGACCGTCGAAGCTTTAGCGGAGTCGGGTCCAGAATCTGGATCCCCGTTTTCACGGGGATGACTATTTTCCTCCGAATTAAAAAGATTTTTTATCAAAAAATATATTCCGATAAAAAAGTGGATTGCCATATAAGCTCCAAGCCAGTTGGGCTGCCCAAGAGTGGAAAACATTCGCGTTGCCGGACTGAAGTTTTCGGTCCAACAACGGTTGGTCAGCTCATGAAGATATAAAAAACAGGTTGGATCGGCACCAAACTTTGCGGACAGTCCCCAAAGTATTATGATAAAGGATGAGATCAGTGAAAGTATCAACAATCTCTCAATATGTTTCCTGCTCATAGTTTGGACGAAAACGAAAAAAAGCAAAATGTAAGCTATAATGGAAATGAGACCGCCGTTCCAGCGGCTGTAATAACCGAATATCGATGTGTGTACATCGATTGAAAAAATAGTAGAGAATATCTGACTGATTAAAAAAACAACTAAAAGGATATAAAACCAGCTGAAAGTGATTTTTTTACTTGAAGAAATAATCCGGTGTAAGCCATATAATGTAATTATTATACTCGTGACAAAATATATCAGCATCATTTTATTGAACTCAAAGATTTCCGAAGTATTAAGGGAAAACAGCAGTGGAGTCACAAAAAATAGAAAATAAAAACAAAAACGTATCACCTTTGATAGATTGAAGTTCATTTATGAAATCAATTATAAATAAGTTTACCAATATTCGCCTGCCTTTTTTTTCTTCGCTTTATACATATTTTGATTTAGGCACTACAAACACACGTATAGGTATAAAAAATAAAGGCGTTACTCTCACCGAGCCCACTTATTTAGGATATAACTCGCGCATCAAAGATTATATTTTTTTTGGTGCCGAGGCAAAAACAATAGTTGGTAAAACACCGGATTTTATAAAAATTATTCGACCTATCGTCAATGGCATACTTTACGATTTTGATGCCGAAGTAGCATATCTGCAAAAAATGATGGAAAAATCGGTTGACCCTTATCTTTCACAATATCGTTTTATCAAACCGCCAATTCGTGGTATTTCCGCTGCGCCGACAATTGCGACAGAGATCGAAAAAAAAGCCGTTGAGGAGGCTCTGGAAAAAATTGGCTGTAGTGAAGTTTTTGTTATTGAAAAGTCGCTCGCAACAGTCGCCGGGTGTGGTTTTGATATATTTTCCCATGAGCCGCATTTTGTAATAGATATGGGAGGAGGGCTTATTGAGCTTTCGATCATAAGTGGAGGCGGTATCGTCTCGCAAAGAGCACTGAAAACTGCCGGAGATAATATGAATAAACTAATTGGAAATTATACTTACCTGAAACACGGTATTGTCCTTGGTGAAGCGACCTGTGAAGATTTAAAGATAAAATTGCTGAACTTTACTAAAGATGAAAAAACAACAAATGTTCGAGGAAAATCTCTTGAAACCGGTCTGCCAAAAACAATTAAACTCAAATCCTCGGATATTCGCGAAGCGCTGATGAGCCAGTTTCATCATATTGTCGATGCCGCCAAGGAACTTATCGAATTATCACCGCCTGAAATCGCCGATGCAGTTTTTAAAAACGGGATTGTGCTGACAGGAAATCTAGCGGCAGTTGCTGGAGTACATGATTTTTTTATTCAGGAACTGAAAATCGATACCTACGTAGCTGATAATTATGCTAATGCGACAATACTGGGAATGATGAAACTAGACAAAGACCAAAATACCGTTTATAAACTTATTAGTACTTCTTAAAAGGAATATTTTTCTTACCCTACCTGTTTTACCATCCTGTTCCTGGCGTTGTGCCGCGCGATGTCACGCTCGATGATACCTGCCATGCCCATCTTCCGTTTGTAGCATCATCACGACGAGGGTCATAAAAGGGATCGTTGACAGTTAATGTACCTTCAGGAGTACAGTTAGCAAGAACTTTATAATCAATTCCATTAGAAGCATAATAATAACAATTCCTGGCTGCAGCCCCGCCAGCGGTTGAACAGTTGAGATTGGTACTACCTGGATTTGCTTTATTATTACGAGGATCTAAAGGCAATCTTTCAATAAAATTTGGTACTAGTCCCATGTTATTGGTGGCGCCCATTGTTCCAAGTACATAATTAGTGGGATTAGCACAGGAATTTCGCCAAACTGTAGTTGCCCCTGTAAAGGTTTGAGGATATTCATTATTTTCAGCGCGAAACGCTTCAAGTGCTACTTGCAAATCTTTTAAATCAGTTTTACGCTCCGTATTTCTGGCATTTCTCTGAACCGCACCGTAAGAAGTTATACCAAGTGCAATCAGACTGGTCATTACTGCGATAACCACAATAAGTTCAACCAGTGAAAAGCCTTTTTCTGTTTTATGCATTGATAATATTAAT
>MFZZ01000029.1 GCA_001789555.1 Candidatus Roizmanbacteria bacterium RIFCSPHIGHO2_12_FULL_38_13 | reverse complement strand
AACAAATAATCAAATGAACAAAAAAACAAAGGAGAAAGACATCTCATCGGACTCCTAGAATTTATCGCCGAGCAGGTGGTGAATTTGTCGGATAGTCTGGCGAATATAAACAAGAACTTAGAGAAAATAGCCGATGGTGAACAAAGACTAATTAAGATGGCGAACAATGAGGTTGAGAATAAAGGATATGGAACGGCAAAAGAAAATGAAAATTAGAATAATAAAAAATAAAGAAAATAAAAACAATGAATAAACAAAAAGAATTGATAATAGATGGGATAGCATATATCCCTAAAAGTAGTGTTTCGGTGAGTCAAACAGCTAAATCTTTGAAAGGAATGCCGTATGTCATTGTCCGGACTTATTCGGCCGGAGTATTTGCTGGATATATCAAAAACCGAAAAGGTCAGGAAGTGGAATTGTTGAAAGCTCGCCGCATTTGGTATTGGGATGGTGCCGCTTCTCTTTCCCAGTTGGCTGTGGATGGAGTTTCCAGGCCGAAGAATTGTAAGTTTCCCTGTGAAGTAAACGAGGCTTTACTTCTACAAGTAATTGAGATATTGCCGTGTTCTCAAAAAGGTCAGGATAGTATTGCCAGCGTACCAGTATGGGAGCAAAAGTAAGCTCCGGCGATGGCTACGGCACCGGCACCGGCTCCGGCTCCGGCACCGGCTACGGCTCCGGCGACGGCTCCGGCTACGGCACCGGCTCCGGCGACGGCACCGGCTCCGGCTACGGCTCCGGCACCGGCTACGGCTCCGGCTCCGGCTCCGGCGATTGTAAAGGTAATGGATGATAAAACAAAATATGATTGATATAATTTGCGATGAGAAAAGGTGTAGTCGTTCACTTAATGAGGTAATGTGTGAAGTTTGTATGGAAAAGAAACTTCAGGAGGAATACGATAGAGGATTCAAAGAGGGACAGGAAGCTAGTGAAAAGGATAAAAATATAAAATAATGACTAAAGAAATAAAACCAATAAATCCAGTTCCGTCAACTGCCACTGCTAAAGAGGTGAGCGAAATCGGTCGTATTGTATACGATGTTTTCGACGAAGGTATTAGATTCATAATAATGCGTGGGCCGTACCATTGGTGCGCTTATATAGGAATCCCAGTTGAGCATCCTTTGGCCGGAATGAGTTATGACGATATGTCTATTAACGCCCATGGCGGACTGACCTTTTCCGCTAAGGGTGGCGGCAAGAAGAAAAATGAGGAAGACATCTTGTGGCCGGAAGGTTACTGGTGGTACGGCTGGGACTACGGACATTCAGGAGATTATTCTCACTTTGAGCACCGCCCAGAAAAGATGATGGAGGACGACAAAGACTGGACGATAGATGAAGTCATTAAAGATTCGATGGACACAATTTACGATTTCAAAAAATTATTGAAGTTGGCGGGAAAAATTAAACTCAAATGAAAAAGAAAGAGAAAATGCTTTGCGCTAAATGCGGAGTTGAACTTGAACGAGGCACAACCTACCTGCGTCAGAAAGACGGAACTACGATTCACGCTAAGGGCGATTACTGCCCAGCCAAAGAGGAGAGAGGGGAAGATAAAATCTCATGGTCAGAAATACGGAAAAATCTTGAAGCAAATGTTAAAAAATACCCCGCACTACTTTTGGATGTCATAGATTCGGCATATTTAGCCGGATTAGAAGCAAGTAATGGAAAACCCCCCACTATCTATGAAATTCAAGAAGCCCGCCAAGAAGAACGGGAGAGGATTCTACGAGCTGTCAGGGCTATACCGTATAAAGAGGAATGTTCGCTATTAAAAGAGAGAATCATAAACAAGATTAAAGAGAAGAAATAAATATGCCTAAAATTCTCCTAATCTATTTCTTTATCTTTCTCTCTATAATGGCTCTGGTAGTTTTCGTCTTATGGGATAACGAATATATCTATGAGGCAGAAGCGGCGACGGAACCGGTGATAATTAGGGCAGAAGTAACGCAATATACGCCGAGCATAGACGAAACCGATTTAACGCCCCTTATAATGGCCGATGGCAGTGAAGTTAGGCCAAACTCCGCCGCTTGCCCCGAATGGCTTGAATTTGGCCAGAGAATCGCAATAGATGGCATTGAGTATGTTTGTCGGGATCGTATGGCGCTAAGATATAGGAATGGCTACTATTTTGACATCTTGAGTTTTAGTAAAGAAGAGGCATTGGAATTCGGAAGACAGATTAAAAATGTTTTGATTATTAACTAATTTCCTATGAAGCTCGCCATCAACCCAGTAGCAAAACCGAGAATGACTAGAAGTGATCGCTGGGCTAAAAGACCCGCTGTTCTTCGTTATTGGGCTTTTGCCGATGAACTGCGGCTGAAATATAAAAAGGAATTACCCGAAAGCGTGGAGTTAAAATTTTTCTTACCGATGCCGGATTCTTGGAGTAAAAAGAAAAAAGCCTTGATGAACGGAAAACCGCATAAACAGAAGCCGGATTTAGATAATTGCGTAAAAAGTGTGGCCGATTCTTTGAATAAGCAGGATAGCAACATTTACCGAATCCACGCGTCCAAATGGTATTCTTATAAAGGAGCGATAGAGATTAACGAATTATAAATAAATATGAAAATTATCTTAATGGGCTTAATTGCGGGGGCATTACTCGGAATTTCTAATAGTCTTTTCAAAATCCTCTTGGTGCTTCAAGAAATCGCAAACATACTTAACAAATCCCAATGACCAATGTTTTCTTGGTAAACAAAAATAAAAATGGAATGAAAGAAATAACATTAAAAGATTTAGAATTAACGCCAGAGTGGATTATAAAAGCAAAATATAATTCTGTTTTACAAGTAATTTTAGACCCTCACGAATGGGAACAGAAATATCCGCTTTTAGAAAAAATAATTGATGGGCTAATAATTACTTCACCCAATAAATAAAATGAATAAAAAATACATAGATAGACTGCTCAAATTAGCTGACAAAGTTTTGCCCGAAACGATTAAGCGTCTTCGCAGTAATGGCGAGCCTTTTCTTGCCTCCGAAGTCAGTCATCTCTACGGCTTCTTAGAAGCTATTAGACCAACCCCCAATGACCAATAAAAAAAAATGAAACAACCTACAATCCTAAAACAACTCAAGACCTGGATCATCAAGCATTACGGCAAGCGTTGTAAGCAGTCCGCTCCGCTTTGTGTGGTCTGCGAAGTGTGGAGGGCGTATGATTTGCTTACTTTTATCAGCGATGATCAATAAAAATATGAATATAAAACACTTTTTAGGATTTCACAATCCACTAATTTGTAAGGAAACAGACGAAGTTAAGTTTGAATATCAGGGTGCTTTTGATTTTTTTATTACAAAATTTACACAGTATCAATGTGGATGTGGCCGGATATTTTGGATGCCAGCAGGGTCTTTTCAAGAATGGAGATTAAAAGAAGAAATCTATCAAATGACATTAAGTGCGGTGAGGGAATTGCAAAAGCGCGGCGAATACGATAAAGCCATTGAATTATTGAAATTTGACGACTAAACCCAATAAAAATAATTAACTAACGAGAGGGCGAATGAGATTGTTTGTGCGTTAGTACATTTCATTTGGTGAAGTATAAAACGATATAGTGATAAGAGAAACGCAATGAAGCTGTATCGTATCCGAGCTAAACGGTTTCGTCCGTCGCCCTCTCGTGAGTTAGGTATTAAAAAAAATAGCCAGTTGTTTAATTGGTACAACTGGCAAAACCTTTATCTTCGGCCATTTAGTAGGCGGCGCATTTAAGCGCGAACCTTTTGTTTTAGGATAGAGGAAGCAAATTTATCCTCGGCAGTTGCTTCTTGCTGGAAGCATTAGTTTTACTGCCGTAGTTGCCGAAGCAACCTCGCCTAGCTAGCTGGCATTTATAATTTTAGCATGGCGTAAAAAATATGTAAATATGGTATAGTTAGATGGTCAAATTGCGGATGTAGGTTTCTTGTCTATGATCCGCGACAAAAACAGCCCCTTAGTGGCTGTTTTTTTATTAAATATGTTATAATGATATTGGGATTAGGGTTTCCGAATCACTTGGGATTTTCAAACTTTTATATTTTAATAATTTTAAAAATCTATCCAAGATATGTAGTAGGAAACCACGCTAGTCATTAAGACTTACTGGGGCGTACGGCGGGCAACCGCAAGAAGGCGCTTTGGAGCAAATCCCGAAAAAGTAGGGCGACACCACCTCACGATGTCGCTTTATTTTTTAGCGATTGGCAATTTTATCGTGCCACTTTTGGACATCAGAAACTACATCGGGGTTCGATACCCGGTAATTTCCATGATGCCCGAAAAATCGATGGCAAACTACGCCATTATTACCACTCTCGCAAAGTGTCAAAAGGTTCTGGGGATCGAGTTCTTTGCTTGGGTCTTTTGAAAATTGAATTACATGATGGACTTCGATATTCTTTTTTATTTCACCGCACAGGGCGCAAGATGGAAATTTCTTTAGATGTTCTGTCCGAACTTTCGGCCATTGACTAGAACGAGCCGCACCTAAAGTTTTGAGTGCTTCTCTATTCTCCCATTTATTTAATATCGCTATTAAGAATTGTAAAATTTTATTTATCATAATTATTTAGAAAACCGGCATTACTAATCAATCTGAACATTATAGGATCGGCCAGCCAATGCCTTAGTCCTCCCGGCTCAGCTAATGTTCTTACCGCGCATTGGATATTGAGAACCGGATCGAAGACTTGTTCCGGTGTTTCCGCGATCTGATACTGCGTGATACAAATATCCAGCCAAGATTTCTTGATCCACTGGAAAATTCCCGAAGCGCTCGATGTCTTTGATTTTGCCGTAGCTAAAAATCCACTTTCATTTGCTGCGATAAATATAGCCAGTCCGGGATCAACCCCGTACTCATTAGCCGCCGAAACGATAATGGATTGGATCGCTAGGCGATTCTCTCTATCATCGCTTATACGCGCCCCGTAGGCGCTTGAAAACGGAAAGACGGATAAACATACCAATAAACACAAATAGAGCGTTCTGGGCATTGTTTTATGCGAAAAAAGGGCTATCTTAGCGACCACTAAGACGTTTAACTGCGCCGATGGCTTTTTCTCCCAGCGCAAATTCATTATTTAGCCATTTAGTCGCTTCTCCAACTAAAAGCGAAATTAGACCAATAACTGCCGGTGAAACATTAATTAAGTCCAAATTACTGCCGACGAAAGCCAAAACAGCTACCAATACCATACCTGCTAAACGCCAAAGGAAACTCAAACTTCGATTTTTTAATTCTCGTATATTCATATTTTTAAGTTTTTAAGATTGGTTATTAAACCGAAAGACCTTTTTTATCCGCGACTATGTATATCAATACATCCAGCAGTAGCTTTTGAACCAAGTGCGCCTACTTTAACTTTCAATAACCAATCCTTTAACGAATTAAGAAGATTCTGATAATAATTAGCATCTGGTTCAAACAAAGCGCGGAGTTCTGATTCTTTCCAGGAACGGCCCGGACAAGATTTATAATTGGCATATATCCGATGTCCGTATATGTTATTCGGAAGAATCGCCCAATAAGTCATCTTTTTTAGAATAAGATTTTTTAAGGCAATCGTTTGGGCGAGAGTAGGCCGTTCAATATCAAAATCACCTTGAAGGCAAATTCCGATGGAGTCAAAATTTCTACCTTTGGTATGACATCCCTCCTCATCATCTAAACGTCCCTGATAAACTATTCCATCTTTTCCGATATAGTATTGATAAGCAATGTAAAAACCGAGTGAGCTTTTAAAGTTCCATAGTTGTTTGTGAAAATCATTGACTCCCCAAAAACCATGATTGCCTAATTCATGATGAATTATGATCGCTGTTGGTTTCATTTCTCTTCTTTTAATTATAACCCAAATAACGCTAGTATGCGTTGCCACCAGCTAGTTTTTGTGAGACTTTTTTTTTGAATCCAGAATCTCTTTATCATTATCGGTACATGATTCAAATCCACTTTCTTTATAAAATTATCGTAAGAATCGAACACTAAGCGGCTATCTGATTCTTTTTTGACATAGGAAGTAGCATGATTATCTACATATCCAGCCGGTTTATAAAATATGCCTTTTTCATTCTCAATCCAAGCAAAAACGGAAATGAGCAAAGGCGAGTATTGTAATGCTTCATCAATTAAATCTGGCTGAACGAACTCATGTTTAAAATCCCATTCTTTATTAAATTCTTGCGCTAACTCATAAAGTTTAGGCGGTATTGGCTCGTAGAATTTCTCAAAACTATCTGATTCAAAAGGCCACAATTCCTCTGGTACAATTCCTATTTTCCTAAGAAATTCACAAACAACTTGTGGAGAATTTCCTCCATCTTTAGTTCCCGAAACGGCCGCTAAAAATCTATCCGCGTAATTCTTTTTGATTCCATATTTTCTTAAAATCAGCATTTCCACGCAATTCAAGATCGTAAAAGAAACACAAGCATAAGTTTCAAAACCTTTGTTTTGTTTTTCCGTGTCTGGCAAAAATAGCGTCCAATCTTTATCGGGCTGGAGATTTTCTTTTGGTACTGGTGAAATACCACCTAGAACATAATCACTGGCTTTAGGATAATCAATCTTTAACCCGAAATTCTTTATTTTTATCTTTCTCTTTAGTTTCATCTTAATTTCTTCTCTATGACTACCGATAAACGATCAACCGAATTAGAGAATTTTTCATTACTTACCGCCTGCTGGATTAACGCCTGGCTGTTCTCTTTAATTACGATGTCTGTATCGTGGAAATGATTGGTCAGAATTTTATATCCGACAAAAATCATAGCTAATAAAACCACTATCAAGCCGTTCGTTTTTAAGTTTTCTTTGTCTAGTAAATATTTCCACATACTATTTAATCTTTTTATATCCCAACCAACTTAGGATCACAATTATCAGAGAGATAATACCGACTAATACTCCAGTACTGACAGAACCTCTTTCAGGATCAGTCGCCCCGCCTAAGGGTGTATCTGTTGCCCAATCAAAACGAATATCTTGAGCAAATTCGCTTGCCATTGTAATACCTTTTATTGAGTTTTTTTCAGCTTCTGTCCTGGCGATCTTAATCCGTTCTTCTTTTTCGTATTCAAACATTGCTTTCGCGGTACATACGTCTGGATCAGTTCCATATTGATTTGTCCAATATAAATTATCTAAAGAATAGCAATCTTGTCCTTTGTCCCAGCGCGACTGGCACTCTGTCTTGTTTTGCCTACATTCAATCGGATAAGACGCTAAAGCGGTAAAGGCTATTAAACTTAAAAAAATTGTTAATATAAATTTCATATATATTAAAAATCACTTATAAATCGCCATAAAGGATTTGCCGGCGTAGCTACGGCGGCCACAGCACAAGACCCGCCATCGGCGTCAATTATGACAAGTTCATCTATGCCCATCGTTCCTCCTCCATCCGCTTTCCAATCCACTTCTACTTGTTCAACCGCGCCTGTTTGTGTATTCATAAATGCGGTACATGCCGACCATGTGTCACCACCCATTCTAGCTCTTACTTCATTAGCGGCGCATGTACCCCCTCCTCCGGTATCCCCCCACTCTAATTCTATACTGTGCCATTGATCAACAACCCAACCCCCAATATCAACAGAATTATTCAAGAGAATATCAGAACCAAGACCATTTCTTTCATAAAAGATAGTTATTATTGTCGTATTGTCAGTCTTAGCGAAGCGAATAAAACCATTATCATTTGTATCTGATCTTTTCATATAGACCGTAGTGCTGGCATTAGTAATCCCTGCTGAAAATTCTCTGTCGTCTATAATGTCAGCAGACCCAGTATCAGCATTCGCACAATTAGCAGTTCTACATCCCGTAGATTCAATACTCCAATCGTCCACGTCTGCTCCGTCTTGCCAAGCCTGGCCCCAACAAGTACCACCATTAAGACCAACTAAACTAGTTTCATCCGTATAACCCGAACCATTAAAATCTTCATCTACGCTTGCTGCTAGAGCAATGGAAAATCCGATAGCAACTAATATAATAATAATTGGTGCTATTTTTAATAGAATTTTCATCATATTCTAGCGATAAATATAGCCCGCATCGCCGCATTCAAGAATCCCGTAAATGCTTATATTGTCGGATGATGTGGCATAAATAACAGTACAGATGTTGGTCGCGCCTTGAGTAATATAACCGACTGTCGAAGTCCCTTTGCTGAATTTTAAGGTGTTAGAAGCGGCCTCTGATTCAACTCCATCGCTTCCTTCCCAAGAAATCTGATGATCTTCTCCCCCAACTTGATGCGGCGGATTGTCGATGAACATCATTTGAGTTTGTCCTCCAAAACAATTCTTTCGCACGAAACGGGCGTCTTTATCCAAGACAAAACTTATTTTCGGGCCGAGCGAACAATCACCAATGAGAGTTGTCGTACCTGTATTGGTTGAAGAAGCGATATTCGTATAAATCGCTCCGTTCACTCTTAGAGATTTAGTTATCTCAAGGTTACCAGCTATTGTTGAAGTCCCAGCAGCTAAATCTATAGCGATAGTCCCACCGATAGTTGTCGTGGCCGTCCCGCGAACCTCCAGCGTAGAAGTCGCTATCAATGACGAAGTCGTAGTCGTGGCTTGGACGTAAAGACCGCCTTTGAACAATCCCGCGCCTTTGACGGCAAACTGCTGACCAGCACCGATGGTGCTAGTACCAATGCCGAAATCGCCGTCATCTTCCACCCTAAATACCTCACCCTCCGTGCCATTAAGAATCGTAGATACGGCAAAGTCGGTATTAACCGAAAGGGAGGTATGATCTTCAATTTGCCATCCTAGTCTACCAACCGCCGCTAACGCTCCAGTTCCATCAGTAGTTCTTCCGGCAATAATAGTAGAGGTATTATTAGTTGAACTTTCATTGTGGACAGTTAGTGTAGAAACAGAAGAAAGAAAGGTTGTTGTAGTGTCCGTAATGCCTACTTGTAAAGCGGCATTACCAGAAAACTTTTTTGTACCTACCGCGACTTTGCCGGTATTGCTTTGAACCAGAATAGATGGAGTATCCGATCCTGTTGAACCAACGGCAAAGACATAGAAATCATCGCCATCTTTCGTGTTGGCTTCTATGGCGAATTGCGCCATTGGCGTATCCGTACTGATACCGATATAACCGGCTCTGCTATCCACAGTAAGAATTGGCGAACTCGATCCGCTATCTCCAATGACGAATATCGGGGTGGATGAACCAACAACGCCCTGAACAGCTTCAATGGAAACTTGACCGTATGGCGAGGTTGTTCCGAAGCCGATAAGCCCATATTCGCCCGATAACGTGCCTGTGGCGGTCTTTCCTGTACCGAGGTTAATATCACCGCCGTTAACATATAGATCGCCTTCTAGGGGCAAATCGCCTTTAATTTTTACATCATTACTACACCCTGTACAAGTTCCAGTAATAGTCAAATCGGTTGTGGTAATTGTTCCTTCGGTAATCGTGGTAGTAGCTGCCCGGCCAATTTTCAATTCATCATAAATATCTTGCGTAATCGTAGTCGCATAATCGAATTGCGCCCTGCCCCAGCGTCTGTCGCCAGTTTCCGAAGTTGTGCCGAAATCGTTTGGATGAACGACAGTGGAGGTGGCAATCGGAAGAATCGTTGGGAGATAAGAAACCGAGGTTGTGGCTGAACCTAAATTATTAACTAACTGAACCTCTGGCGAAGGAATAGTAAATAAAATTATTGTCGCCCCGATAATTCCCGATATCAAACTTAAAAGTATGTTCATATTTTAGGCGCGTATAGCAAGTATTTTACAATGCTGGTCGCTCTTTAATTGGCTAGTTTGATCTATCGTATCAAGGAACTTGATAGTTGTCGGCGTATAGGTAAAATGCACCTCATTTCGTAAAGCACCGCCTGGATACGATGACAATTCCACGGCAATGATCCGCCACACCGCCGGTATATTAAATTCCGTAGTTGCCCCATCAAGCTCTCCAGTTAAGTCAATTTCCACAAACAAATCCCTAGCCGCCGCTTGACTGATTCCTCCGCCTCCAAATGGGCGGGCTTTTAATGTCTTTATATCTTTGTCCAAATTCTCCAGTCCCTTAATGGCGGAGGCGTCTAGTCGTTCATCGCCTTTTAAAATCTCTAATTTATTGCGGATAAGTTCCGCTGTATCGGGCGAACCTCGCTCGCCTCTTAGACCCCGCAAGCCGACTAGTCCGTCCCTTCCGTCTTTGACTTGTGCCATTCGTTCATCCACGCCTTTCATGCGTAGACTGTGATCATCTTCCAGTTTCTTCACCCTGTCGCCCACAAAGAGGCCGTCTACTTTTCCCTTTAGATCTGTTAAGGATACATCAAACTTGGATTCTATCTTGATCATTAACTGGCTCACAGCTTGCCGAAGCATGTTAATCTCATTCTGCTGGCGGGAATCCAATTTTAAGACGAACTCCTGTATAGTTTTGATGAACTTGGCCGCTTCAGCTTTGGTGAAAGCACCCGCTTCAAACATTTGAGAGAGTCTTTCTAATCCGGCTATTCCTGTTTTATTGGTTTCTGACATTGTATTATTTAATTATACTATTTTTTGAGGGTATTGACTATAAGCCTAATTGTTTTTTAACCGCTTGATACGCCTTATATTCCTCGTCTGTAAGCACATCCACGGCTCTTTGAGCCTCCGCTTTATTTCCCTGCTTCAATAAATCCTGAACCTGCTTTACAGTGGGGAAAATCTTGACTTGCGCTGAAGAAGTTGCTCGCCTTTTATCAGACGCTTTCATTTTTTTGTAGATTTCGTAGTCTTCCTCCGATAAATTATTCACGATTGCTTTTGCCTCATCTTCCTTTCCCTCTTTTAAGAGCATTTGAGCCTCCTCATATATTGGAGTGATCCGCCGGACATCGCTGACTTTTTGTCTGGCGGCTTCTTTATCCGCTTTCTCTTTTTCCGTGTAATACAAACTTTGTAAAGTTTCCTCATCATCTCTTCCTTTCAAGAATCTGCTTAGCACGGGGATTTCTTTT
>MFZZ01000028.1:7441-8404 GCA_001789555.1 Candidatus Roizmanbacteria bacterium RIFCSPHIGHO2_12_FULL_38_13 | reverse complement strand
ATTATCATATGGGTGTAATAAGATATTTTTATTTGTTGTCAAGGTTTGGAATATGTACTAATATGAAATATATAGTGCTTTTTTTGTATGGTAAAAAAATTCATCATTATCATCTGGTTTCTCATAAGCAGTTTGATCCCTCTGACACAGACATATGCTGCCGAAAGTCTATATGAAATCAAAGTAGATACCCCTATTACATGTAAGGCAGGAGCTACCTGTCCGGATGAGATGCCTCCAATTTACGATAAAATAGGTGAAAGCTGTGCCGCATCATATGAAGAATTTTTGGCAAATCCAATTCAAACGCACTATTGGATCGAGGACCCTGACATCACCGAACAGGGAAAAGCCGATGAACGGGCACGCCAGTTTTTATACTGGACACTGACGACAACGGCAATAGATGAAGCTCCAGTTCTCCGGAACGTCTGGAATATCACCAGCATCGTGGCTCTTTTTGGCGTCGTCCTCGTTGCTACCATCTTTGGTATCGGATACATCATCAGTCGCCGCACCAACTATAACTTTTTTTCATTTAATGTTCAGATCTGGCCAACGGTGATCAAACTGGTGATGATGCTTCTCTATATTGCTCTTTCTGCTGCAATAGTTTTTTTACTTATTCAACTTTCCGAGCTTCTGATGAAATTTTTTATAGATCAGCTCGGTGGACGGGAGTTGTTTAATATCTACTTTACCTCGGACGTAGGACAGGATCTTCTCGGTGGTACAGAACGCAGCTATAAAGATTTCGTCGGCTGTCGTGATCTGAATATCCGTGTGCAAGAAGCGGTCAATGCGGAGATATTTTTACTTAAACTCACTAATGTCAGTTACTATGTCATGGGCGTCATGCTGATCCTTCGTAAAATATTACTTTGGTTTCTTTTATTCGTATCTCCTTTCCTGGCTCTGCTGATGCCGTTCATTTTCATAAGAAATATCGGCTGGATCTGGATC
>MFZZ01000028.1:6183-7424 GCA_001789555.1 Candidatus Roizmanbacteria bacterium RIFCSPHIGHO2_12_FULL_38_13 | reverse complement strand
GTTATTTTACGGACCGCTACTTGCACTTTTCCTGGGCGGCATGGCACAAATCTGGAAAGCGGGCATACCTTTCAGGTTTGATTTTTCTAGAGTGAGTCAGTCAGGAGCTTTTAATCAAGATGGTTATGTTTATCCGACAGGAATTAATATCGTCTATGGAGGCCCAGCTCAACGTCTTGAAGGATTTAACCGTCCAATCGACGCCGCAAACAACGGCAACTATGTTGATACATTTGCCGAGTACGTCATCACCCTCATCATGTTATGGGCAGTCACTTTTTTCCCGTGGTGGCTGCTTCGGATATTCCGAGACTACTGTTGTGAAGGTATTTACGCCATGAAAAATATCTTGCTTGCGATGTACGATCAGCTGCGCGGTGGCGGACCATCGATCGGTCCATCGCCCACTCCTCCTCCACCTACACAGAAACTTAAACTCGAGACTCCGACACCCACCAAAGTTACTGTCTCTCTTGGCACCATCGAACAGATACGTAACACCATGAGTCGCGATCTGGTCCGCAATCTTAACCTGCATGTTACAAAAATTACCGATGTCGCGACTCTTGAAACCAACCGTCAACTGCGTTCAACTGTTATTAACAATGTGACTTATCTTGCCAATCCGGTGAAAGCACAGACTCCGGCAGAAAGACAACAGTTTATGAACCTGCGCTCCGAACTTTTTGCGCGCGCTATCAAAAATGACACCGTGGCAAAATCCATATTATCTACAACCTCGGTTTCAACATCAGAAAAGCAACGCGTTCGCGAACAGATCGTGCGCACCTTACCCCAGATCATTTCACTCGAAAAAATTGTCGTTAACGAGATCAAGATACCCCAGCAACAAATAACGCAGATCACTAATAATTACACAAAAACGATTATTAGCAACGAGCAAACGATCCAGAACATTGCTCAAAACACAAATACAAAACCGCAAGAAGTCAAAACAATTTTGAATAGTTATATTCAAAACATGAGCCAGCCGGTAACAAACCTTATTTCAAGGATTGCCGCTGAACAAAAAATACCACAAGAAAAAGTGAAGCTAGTTTTGTCACAAAGCGCCGCAATTGGACAGTACGCGTCTATAGTCCAGCGCATGGCCAGCGAACAAAAGCTTCAGCCACAGCAAGTGACCAGGATATTGAGTACCTTTCACACAGTAGTAAGAGTGCGACAAGCAATAACCCAAAAGCCTCCGATCGTAGTCGTGCAATCAAAAGTCAACCTGA
>MFZZ01000028.1:0-6015 GCA_001789555.1 Candidatus Roizmanbacteria bacterium RIFCSPHIGHO2_12_FULL_38_13 | reverse complement strand
GAGACATTTACCAATCAGGTCGCTCAAAACACAAATACCTCTCAAGAGAATGTCAAGAATGTTTATCAAACACTGGCACAGACTATAGCCGCAGCACCTGTCCGCGTCGAAACAGAAGCCCCGGTAGTCAGTGTTCAATCACACGTCAGGATCCCAGCACAAGAAATTCAAAAAATCATCGATACGACCTACAACTCATTTATCAGCAACAATTCACTAGTACAGCAAGTATCGCAGACGACTCAAACTAATGCCGAACAAACTAAAAACGTTATGCAGAGTTTTGTTCAAAACATCTCCAAGCCAACTTCACAGACAATACAAAATATCTCAAAAGAGCAAAATGTAAGTGAAGAAAAGGTGACAAATATAATCCAACAAACTTATCAAACGCTTGCCAAAAATGAGACATTTACCAATCAGGTCGCTCAAAACACAAATACCTCTCAAGAGAATGTCAAGAATGTTTATCAAACACTGGCACAGACTACAAAGGCGGCACCTGCTGGTCCAGCAGTAGTAGAAAAGGAAACGATAAGTTCATTTATAAGTCGCACTTACAATATTTCTGAAGCTTCTGTAAAACAGTTCACCAAAAATGTTTATACGACGATATCTCAAAACGAAACGGCGATACAACAGATTGCCCAAAAAGCCACGGCTCCCGTCGTCCATGTCAAGGCAGTGGTCCAATCCTTTGTAAAAAATACTAATGAACCGGCAAGTGAGATACAAAACAAAATTCATTCCGAAACCAGTGTTGGCGATACCAATATTGCTCAAATACTGAATGCGACGAATAACTATATTTCTTCATCCTCCCTGGTTAAGCAGCAAGCGACCACAAACAATATTACAAATGAACAAGCCCAACACATCCTCACAGTTGCTTCTGAACCCGCGGCAGTATCCAAGGAAGCTCCAACCACGACTCCAGTTGTTCGAGTTATATCTATAAGAGGCAACGTCTCAACCAAGTCTTCGGCCAACATTGTTAATGAAGTAGTGCATGAAGCTATCACAAATGAAGAGATAGTAAACTCGATCTCACAAAAGACAGGTATAAACGCACAGCAAATAAGAACTATCACCAACACATTTACACAGTACATTGATAAAGATACAACAGAGATGTACGAACAAATCACAAAAGAAACCAGGATGACCAAACAACAGGTTATACCTGTATTACAGGCGACATTTGAAGCAATAGCTACATCGCCACAGGTGATTAATAACATCGCTCAAAAACAAGGAGTGCCGCAAGAACAGGTTGTCTCTGTGATCAATGAAACTCAAAGTATCATAGGTCCTTCGATCACGACCGATGAAACGGTCACAAACAATGTCATTAAATCCGTCATGCAAGAGGCAGTTAAAAATGATCAACTTATCCAAAATATTCAGAATCAGACACATCTGCAACCGCAACAAATCAAAAATGTCATCACTACTTTTGCCGAAAATACCGATCAGGAAAGAGAGACAATTATAGATAACATTCATTCATCTTCAGGTATCCCGAGTGATCAGGTGCAAATGATTTTGGTAACAACAGCACAAACTATGTCCAATGCCCATGACATCATAGAAGATGTTGCCAAGGAGTCAGGTCTACCAGAGGAACAGGTAGCAAACGCCATTACAAGTGAAATGCAGATTGCCAGTAAACCAGAAGAACATATCGAAAAATCGATCACGATACCACAGTCAGTATCACTTGAAGACTATGAACAAGTGAAGCAGATGTGGACCAAACATTACGAAGATGGCGAGATACCGATTTCGGATATGATTAAAGATCGCCGGTCATGGATCGATCAGGAAATTGTTTATATAACAAATACACTTAACAAACTACTTTCCTCCGACGAACAGCTTCGATCCGAAGGACTCGATGAACTCGGATTTTTGCTGCCGATATTCCTAATCAACAATCTAAAAGGTGACGAGCTGCTGGTGTATCTTAAAGCCAAACTTGAAGCAGCAAAGATCGTACAAAAGGTACTCGAATCAGAAGAAAAGGTCAAAGAAAAAATCGAGAAAGAAATGGAGGAGGAAGAGGTTGTTGAGGTGAAGCCAGAAAAAGAGGAGGAGAAACCAAAAGCAATGGAGATGGAAATTGAAGAACCTACAAAGGCGGCCGAAGAAAAACTGGAAAATACAAGGGAGGAAAATAAAGAGGAGAAACAGCCGGACCTTGAAGAAATAAAGAAAAAACTGACAGAGTCATTGGACTCTCCCCAAAGCTCTGACAATGACGAAAAAACCTGATAAAATTGGTGGGATATGGATTATTTTGACCAACTACAATATATTGCCAAGGTAGATAAAAATGACAAAGTGATCGGCAAAATCGAGAGATGGCAAGCTCACAAAAAAGGCATTCTACATCGTGGATTTACGTTGGCGGTTTTTTATAAAAACAAAATTGTCCTTCAACACCGCAAACACCCTGTCTTTGATGGGGTTTTTGATGCCACTATCTCTTCACATCAAATATTTGAAAATGAAAAGTTAGAAGATGATATCAGTGCAATTTACAAAACTTTGGATCGAGAATGGAATATTGGCGAGGAAAATTTGGACGCAAAACCAAAATATGTAGGGAAGATATATTATCAAGCAACAGATCCAAGAAGCGATTTTAAAGAACATGAAATCTGTCGCATCTTTTCTTGCAGTTTAAAAAATCTCAAGCTGCCCAACTTCGAGTTTGCCTATGGACTTATAGTAAAGCCTCTCAATGAAATAAAAAATCCAAAAAATCCACTATATCCACTCCTTGCTCCGTGGGTAATTAAAGCTTTCCCTCAGATTTCTGGAAGTGCCGCATCATAGATTTTTATAATATCACGCAGGCTTTCTGGTATTGGCATTCGCACATCGTCTACTTTACAAACGGGTAAAATTTTTGAACTGGTGCTTGTTAACATCATACCGTCGTATTTTATTATCTCTTTTAGACCAACTTCTTTTTCCTCAAAATTAAAACCGTTTTTTGCCAACACACGTTTTAACGTCATCATAGTGACTCCCAAAAGGATTTTTTTTATCGGCGGATGGTATATTTTCTTTCCTTTGATAAAAAAAATATTTGTCCTAGTCCCTTCAATAACATGATTTTTATCATCAAGCAATATTGCGTCATAGTGTCCACGGCTCGCTGCCTTTTTATAAAAAAAATAGCTAGGCAACATATTGAGAGTTTTTGCCTCGGGCATGAATCGTTCGTGTTGATAAGACACGACTGAAACTCCGTCTCGATACCATTGCTTTTTTGGGTACTTAGGGAGCGCAGCCAAAATAACGAGTTGCGATTCTTTTTCAGACTTACCACCAAGCAGTAACAGTTTGAGATTATAAGAATCTATTCTTAAAGCGGTTTTATAGGCAAGAAGATCCTTGTAAATATGAGATGATGTAAATCCGTGAGACAAGGCTATGCATTTTGCCGAATGCAAGAGTCTCTCAATATGTTCATCAGCAAAATATACTACGTTCTTTCGAACTTTAATATTTTCATAAACTCCAAAACCATACTGCGCCTCGATAGATTGTAACGAAAGAACTGCTTGATTTTTATCAACTATCCTTCCGTTGATCGAACAGATTGGTATTTTCTCCATAAGAGACACTATATCATTTTTTTATTATGCAGCAAGCGGTAGTAGTCTATCTTTGCCCACAAGAGCCCTCCGACACCCATGAATACAGTGATCATCACTACAAAAGGGCCCAAAATTGGGATCGAGCTGACAATAAGATAAATCAGAAGTCCCAGCCCAAGTATCACAGCGCTATGATATTTTTCCTTAGTCATCATACCTATTAATTTACTTCCGATAACTAAGGAAACAAAAATTTTAGCTAAATAAATGTAAAAAAAGTATGTAAATACAAATAGTATCCCAATTGGCGCTCCAATCACGGTCATAAAAAGCAACAGTACGATAAGTGGTGTTAATAAGATTGTCAAAAAACCCAAACCTAAAGTTTTCCAAGGTTTCATAGATATTTGCTTGGTGACACCTTCCAAATATTTTGGAAATAAATACATAATGAGAAGGCCGATTATAAATGCAGTGATTATGTTTATTACTTTGGCCGTGTATATGAGACCTCTTGCTGCTGTGCCTATGGTTTTTGCCTTTTGTTCAAGGTCTGTTTTTCTTCCTTGTAACTTTGCCTCTTCCTTGATGGTACCTGAAACAGTTGCGCCTTTTTGAATGTTTATCGGCTCATCGCTCATATAAGTAAGATTGCCATGAACGTTTGCGTTTGGAGACATCGTGAGCATTCCGACTCCGGCAAGCACGTTTCCACCAATGACATTACCGATAGTTAGCTCTCCGGCGCCAACAGTAACATCGCCTGGTACTTCGCTAAATATTTGCATCGAACCGCCCGCGCCTACAATACCACCACCAATACTTGCTGAATCAGCGATGGTTGCCGATCCGGAAAGAACAGTTAAATTACTCTTGATCGTGCCGGTGATAATAACCTGTCCGCCAGCAACACGGACATCTTGTGCCACCGTGCCACGCACATTGACAACTCCACCAGCTGCAATTAAATCACCGTTAACTGTGCCCTCAATGTTCACAACGCCACCTGCAACATAGGCGTCACCATTTACTGTGCCTGAAAGTGTCACCGTGTCGCCCGCAGCAAAATAAGTTGTATCAACTATTTCGTCCTTTGGCAGAAGAACAACTGTAGTTTTCTCTTTAGCAAAAACAATACTTCCGAAAATTAAAAGAGTGAAGATAATAACCACGAAAGACGTAATGTATCTCAACATAGTTATGTTAGTATAGTAATCCGTTTTAAACTTTTTGTCAAATTGACATTTTGCCGACTCGTTTATAAAAAAAGACAATATGAAGGTCTATGGACTATATCATGCTTGGTGAAGTTTCCTCAATATCGGCATCGTTTCCATAATCATCATATATCTCTGATGGAAAAGGGTACATTTTTTCATTCTTTTTATCCTGCTTCATAAACTGTTCTTGAATTTTGGGGAGCTCACGTCCGATCAACGATGATAGCGAAAAAACAGCCAAAATCATGATCCCCCAACCGATCGCCGAAAGTATGATCCAAATCTGTTTTGAACCAACATCTTTTGGATATTTGAGGTTATGGTAAATCTCATAGAGATAGCTGATCATAAAGGGACCGGCAAAAAAAGAAAAGATCATATATATGATGCCTTGAAGAGCTTGCGATTCACGCCCGATGGCCTGAATTATGAATATTATAAAAAAATAAAGAGCATAGATGATCGCAATACGAAAAACAAAACCCCAAAACCAATTCGAGATTATCGCCTTGCTCATAAAAATGTTGTCAAGTCCTCGCATCTTATGCTCAATATAAACATAAACAGTAAACATACTCCAGATTACCCAAATAAGAAAAAGGATGAAAAGAGTGAGTATTCCAAAAGGTAAAAGCCCAAAAAGTAATAAAAAGTTAACGATACTCACCCAAACATATCCAAGGACAAGCGGTCGCATCTTTTTAAAAGCATCTGTCACCGATACTTTAGGTTCTGCAATAATCGTATAAATTACCGTTAGATTGATCCAGCTTTGGATATAAATAAACGCGGCAATACTGGCTATGAGAGCCAGCCCACCAAAGATACCCGCGATCACACCTGACTTCGTCCCAATCCATAACAAAAACACCGCGCCACCAAGTAACCCCATTGTTAAAAATGCAACAACCACTATTGCCACGCTTATTACTGCCGCCAGTAAATATGGCAGAAATCTTTCTTTTGTTCTGTTGATAGAAGTAGAAATCAGTTTTTCTATGGAGAGATTTTTATCCGAATCTGAAGTTGTGTTGTTTGCATCAGGCATATTATGCAATAAAGTTTACTTTGAAGTTGTAATTTTTGCAACAGGCAAAAGGTTTTAATTGTAGGGAGGTCAGCACATGGTATACACTTTTCAGAGAAGGAACGGTACGTAAACTACCGGCAGAAATGTCTAGAAT
>MFZZ01000027.1:5715-5909 GCA_001789555.1 Candidatus Roizmanbacteria bacterium RIFCSPHIGHO2_12_FULL_38_13 | reverse complement strand
TTTTATTAAAAAATACCTTGATTACAATGAGCGACAGCTTGCTGCCACAAGCGGGACGATCGCGAAGATAAATAATCTGGAAAATGAAGCCCGCAAGCTCAAAGACCGCGATTTTCCCAAGGAAACAGTAAAACTTAAAGATCTGATCTTATCCGGTAAAAAAATCCTGGACGGCATTTTGCCATGGAGCTATG
>MFZZ01000027.1:843-5694 GCA_001789555.1 Candidatus Roizmanbacteria bacterium RIFCSPHIGHO2_12_FULL_38_13 | reverse complement strand
GAAGATCATTAAACCAGCGTCATTACGATGTTCAGATGATTGCCGCAATAGGTTTGCATCATGGTAAAATCGTCGAACAGAAAACCGGTGAAGGCAAAACTCTTACCGCGACTGCAGCACTCTATTTAAATGCTCTTGAAGGAAAAGGCGCCCATTTGGTGACAGTAAATGATTATCTAGCCCGTCGCGATGCCGGTTGGATGGGGTCGATATTTGATTTTCTTGGGTTAAAGACTGCGGCCATAATTTCAGATACATCATATATTTACGATTCCAAATATGTTGATTCAAACGCGTTTGATCCACGCCTTACCCATCTCAAACCCGTATCCCGTCAGGATGCGTACAAAGCCGATGTAACCTATGGTATTAATTCGGAGTTTGGATTTGATTATCTACGTGACAATATGGCTCACTCGCCAGTTCATCTTGCCCAGCGAGGTTTTCACTACGCCATCGTAGACGAGGCCGACTCGGTGCTCATCGATGAAGCGCGAACACCACATATAATTTCGGCACCTTACGAAGAGGATGTTTCGAAATATTATGGGTATGCAAAGATAGTCAATCAACTAAAAGATGTGGATTATGTCGTCGATGAGAAGCTTCGCACCGCCCACCTTACTGAAAAAGGCATTACACATATTGAATCTATGCTTGATGTGTCAAACGTATATGAGAAAGATTTCGAAACACTATATCATGTTGAGGCGGCTCTTAAAGCAAATACTTTATTTAAAAATAACAAGGATTATATTGTTCGCGGCAATGAAGTTGTTATTGTAGACGAGTTTACGGGACGATTGCTCGAAGGCAGGCGGTTTTCAGAAGGTCTGCATCAGGCTATCGAAGCCAAAGAAGGCGTATCGATAAAGCAAGAATCTCGCACACTGGCAACTGTTTCTTTGCAAAACTATTTTCGAGGTTATAAAAAACTTGCCGGTATGACGGGTACGGCGGCGACAGAAGCCGAAGAGTTTAATAAAATCTATAAAACCGAGGTTTTGGTAGTCCCAACACATCGACCGATGATCCGACGTGATAACACCGATATGATTTACAAAACAGAAAAAGCAAAGTACAATGCTGTTGTTGAAACAATCGCTGTACAGTACAAAGTCGGAAGACCTGTCTTGGTAGGTACGACTTCGATCGAAAAAAATGAGTATCTGTCTCGTGTCCTGAAATCAAAGGGTGTTCCACATGAACTTCTTAATGCAAAAAATCATGAACGTGAGGCGCACATCATTGCCCAGGCGGGTAAAAAACATGCGGTCACCGTGGCGACGAATATGGCTGGAAGAGGTGTCGATATCGTCCTTGGCGGCGATATACAAAGAGGAAATTATAAAAGTGATGTTGAGTATAAAAAAGCTGAAAAAGAGTGGCAAAAGGGGCACAATGAAGTGATCAAAGTTGGCGGACTTTATGTTATCGGTACCGAACGGCACGAGTCACGTCGCATTGACAATCAGCTTCGAGGCCGGTCAGGTCGTCAGGGTGACGCCGGTGAAACACAGTTTTTTGTATCGCTTGAAGATGATGTCATGCGTATCTTTGGTGGCGAGCAAATCTCACGACTCATGACTATGTTAAAGTTTCCCGAAGATCAGCCGCTTTCGCACCCGATGGTATCACGAGCTATCGAACAGGCACAAGTAAAAGTTGAGGGATTCAACTTCGACATCCGTAAAAATTTGGTTGAGTATGATGACGTCCTAAATAGACAGCGCGATATTGTCTACAAGTTGCGGCGCAATATGTTGCTTCAACCCGAAAAAGATCCCGAGGGTTTTCGCGATACATTTTTTGATATGGTGTCCGAGCAGGTGAATGCACTTTCAGCTAGTTTTTTTTCGCTAGAGACCTCAAACACCGAGGCAATATCGGACTTTGAGTCCGATCTTTTTACTCTCCTCAACATCAAAATTCAAAAAATTAACTCTTATCTTGAGGATCAAAAACAGGAGAAGTTTGTATTACACCTTATCCAGGCTGTCGAAAAGAAGTTTAAGGATCAGGAGAGCGAGGTCGGTCGCGAGGTCTGGAACCAGGTCGTGCGATCGTTATTTATATCAACATTCGATCAATTTTGGACGCAACATTTAACCGTGATAGACGATCTTCGCGACGGAGTGAGATTGCGAGCCCACGCCCAGATGGATCCGCTTGTAGAGTATAAAAACGAGGCTTTCAAACTGTTTGAAAAACTTCTTTCCGATATTCAGTATGAATCAATCCGCCGTGTCATGAATGTCAAGGTTCAGAAACAGGCACAGGCGGCTGAAATTGAGAGCCAAGTCGAGGGAGTGACTCCACATATGCATTTTCATTCAGCATCACGTATCAATCCCTTCACCGGACAAGACCAACAGGAGAAAGAAAAAGCGCCTGCCCCAAAAATTACCCAGTCAGCGCAAAAAAAGAGAAAAATCGGCAGAAACGAGCCTTGCTGGTGCGGAAGCGGGAAGAAGTATAAAAAGTGCCATTTGAATAGTGATTTAGTTCGTTAAATTAAATTGAATTACTGTTTCTACATACCCTCACCTAAAATTAAGAAATAAGCTAGTTTGAATATTTTTCATCCGTACGGGATAATTATTTAAATGAATATCCTGTATGTATATTGTAAATAAGTAAGTATGGAATTGGACTATTTTAATAGTCTATTTGTTAATATAAATTAAAGGAGTTAAGTATTTATGAAAACAGGTAATACTTTAGATGCTGATGAAATATGGAATGTTGCATGGACATACATAAGTTCTGTTGTCGATACCTTACATGAATCCTTTTTAGTTCTTAATAAAGATCTCAAAGTTATATCGGCCAATAGAACTTTCTATATTTTTTTTCAAGTCACCAAAGAAGAAACCGAGGGAAAAAAAGTCTACGAATTAGGCAATCGCCAATGGGATATTCCCAAATTGAAAGTTCTTCTAGAAGACATTTTACCCAATAATACTTTTTTCGAAGGCTTTAAAGTTGAACATAAATTTTCTAAAATCGGGTTAAAAATCATAACGTTGAATGCTCGCAGGATTTATACATCTGCTAATAAACAAGAAATAATACTTTTGGCGATGAATGATGTCACCAAAGAAATACAACTAGAGGAACAGCTACGAGAATATGTAAATAAACTTCATATTGAAGTAGCCAGGAAAACAGCAGCACTAGAAGAGCGTGTAAATGAGCTCGAAATGATGAATAAACAGATGGTCGGCCGCGAGTTGAAAATGATCGAACTTAAGAATGAAATTGAAAAACTTAAAAAATCCCACTAGACTGCCGTAATCAAACCAACTATAAATCATGAATTCATATCCTTCAAAAAGTCCTCTCTATAACAAGATATTGGGAATAATTTCGTTTATTGTCCTGTTTGTTGGTATCGCTGTTACCTTCTTTATATGGCAATATACACGGGACAATGTGAGAAATAATGCCGAGAGCAATTTCACTCGTGAGGTTAACCAGATTGAATATGCACTGACCAAAAGAATTGGAATGTATAAAAACATTCTATTTGCGCTTCAGGGGCTTTTTTCCGCAAGCGAATCAGTTGAGCGGCAAGAATGGAGTCCGTTCGTTAGAACAGCACGAATCGTTGATTATCCCGATATTGAATACATCAGCTATATTGAGATAGTTAAGGACGATGAAAAGGAAGAGTTTATTAAGAGTTTTCGAAGCGACATAAGAACGAGTCCTGCAGGGTATCCGAATTTTGCAATTTACCCGGAAGGAAAGAGAAGTGAATATGCAGTAGTCAAGTATATTTACCCTGAAAACGAAGAATCTCTAAATGCTTTAGGGTTTGATTTATATTCCAGTCCTCCAAGAAAGATAGCACTGGACAAGGCTCGCGACATGAACCAGCCGGTGGCGAGTGAATTAATAAACCTTGCCACGGACGGCTCTTCGGGTTTTTTCATGGCTGCTCCGATCTATGAAAATGGGAAACCGATCAATACTGCTGAAGAAAAAATAGCTGCGTTAAAAGGTTTTGTTATTGTTACTTTTAAAATTTCGAGTTTATTCACCAATATATTTCCCACAGATAGTCCTCCCGAAGTTGTTTTTACCATTTACGACCAGGACGATGTTCTTTATAAAGGAGGGAATGTAGAAGACGTTAAAAGTAGTATACAGCAAAACCGATATACGGAGACGAGAATGCTTGAAGTTGGGCAGCGGACATGGCTTTTGGAAGTCGTCAGTAAACCTTCGTTTGCAAACTCCTTTTCTGAAAGAGGCGTTCCAACGATAGCAGCTATCGGGGGAATCGTACTTAGTCTTATGCTTTTTCTGATTATTTATTATTCGGGAAAATCTGTAAGCCACCTTATTCTACTACAAAGCACTGCTCTTAAAGCCGCAGCAAACAGTGTCGTTATAACAGATATTAAAGGGATTATTCAGTGGGTCAACCCGGCTTTTACCAAACTTACCGGCTACGAACCAAACGAGCTGGTAGGAAAATCTACACGTATTCTTAATTCAGGTAAACAGGGTAAAGAATTTTACCGGAATTTATGGAACACTATTTTGGCGGGAAAAACCTGGAAAGGAGAGATTACCAATAAGCGTAAAGATGGGACTCTCTATCAAGAGGAACAATATATTTCTCCGGTTACGGACAAGAGCGGAAAAGTCACCAACTTTATAGCAATTAAACAGGATATTACCCAGAGGAAACAAATAGAAGAAAAAATAACACTGACCAACAGAGAACTTGAAGATTCAAAAAAAGCCATGGTTAACATGCTGGAAGACTTGAATAGTGAAAAAACAAATCTTGCACGGGAAAAAGTAAAGGATGAAGCAATACTTGCAAATATTGGTGAC
>MFZZ01000027.1:0-771 GCA_001789555.1 Candidatus Roizmanbacteria bacterium RIFCSPHIGHO2_12_FULL_38_13 | reverse complement strand
AGTGCGAAGAAAGTTATCGGCAAAAAATTTATAGATACCATACCAATGTTTGATGAATCAAAGGCTCCTATATCACCAGATAAACGGGCATTAACAAAGGCGCTGACCCATGGCATGCCAACTCATGATTCAAATAAATATTATCAACACGCTGATAGAACAAAATTGCCGATCGTCGCAACGGTAACCCCTGTTATATTAAACAAGAAAATTATAGGTACGATAGAAGTATTTCGAGATATAACAAAAGAGAAGGAGATTGACCAGTTGAAAGACGAATTTGTATCAATAACTTCACATGAACTGCGCACCCCACTTACTGCGATAGATGGTTTAGTCTCAATGATTCTCGACGGGGAATACGGAGCAGTGAATGACAATCTGAAACAGCCTCTTAAAGATGTAAATGAATCAAGCGATAGGTTAATTCGACTTGTAAACAACTTACTTAATGTTTCCAGAATGCGGGTAGGGAAAGAAAAGTATATTTTGTCAGAATTTTTATTATCCAAAAAACTCAAACAAACAATAGAGTTATTGGACGTAGTCGCTGATAAAAAGAAAATTTCACTTAAACTGGCAGAAATTCCAGACGTGCAAATACAGGCAGATGAAGACAAGTTTCAAGAAGTTTTAAATAATATCATCGGTAATTCAATTAAATTTACAGACAAGGGTGGAATTACTATTAAAACACAGGTAAAAGATGATCATGTTGAAATATCTGTAACCGATTCTGGTCTAGGAATCGCCAAAGAAGATCAGTCAAAG
>MFZZ01000026.1 GCA_001789555.1 Candidatus Roizmanbacteria bacterium RIFCSPHIGHO2_12_FULL_38_13 | reverse complement strand
ATCATAAGGTTTATCATCAAAAAGCAGAAACAGGCGTTAAGGTGGCAGACGCAACCGGCGCAGGAGACGGTTTCACTGCAGCCTTTATTGCCAAATATCTAAAAACCGATGGAGATGTGCAAGCCGCTATGAAAAACGGTTCCGAATATGCTGTGAAGATCTTGAAAAAGATTGGAGCGAACTGAAAGTCATTCTGGGGAGCAACGAAGCGACGACTCCAGAATCCCTTATCGCGCTCATACAGAATCTACTTCATATTTTATGATAAAAATCTTTTAATTCCGGATTAAACTTCCTTATCAACTCCAATTTTTCTTTCCTATTCATATCTTTAATCTGTTTTTCTCTCACAATTGCTAATTCAATTGAATCGACTCCTTCAAAATATATAAGTTTATGTAGCTTATATTTTTTTGTGAATACACTGCCTACATTATTTTTGTGTTCCCAAATCCTTTTCTTAAGGTTAGATGTAACGCCAGTATAAAGTGTTGGTCTATCGTTTGCTATTATGTAGACATATCCCATTTTCATATTTATACTGTCACTCTGGCTTGTCCAGAGTCAAAATTAATAGATTCTGGACTCACTTCGTTCGCCAGAATGACGTCACGTTCAAATTTTATTCAAAAAACAGTATGCTAGTCCACATGCAATCGCATCCGATTGGTCATCATCCAAAACCTTAATTTCATCTTTGAGTGTGATCTTCAACATTTTATGCACTGATTGTTTATCGGCACGTCCGTAGCCCGTGATGGTTTCCTTGATTTGAAGAGGCGTCAGATACTTAAGCGGAATATTTTTGTGGGCCGCCAGTAGTTCGACCACACCTTGAGCTTGAGCAACACCTATAATACTTTTTGCGTTTTTGAAGAAAAAAAGCTGTTCCATGACTATGATCTGCGCTTTGTAACGTTTGACCACGAGGCTTAGCTCAACATAAATTTGTTGAATGCGTTTTTCGTGCTTTGTAGTTTTTAAGGTTTTTATGAGTCCCGAGGTAATGTATTTATAAGGAACTGAACCGTTTAGCTCTTGTTCAAAGACACTGTAGCCGACTTTTTCGATACCGGGATCAATTGCGAGGATAAACATGAAGATATTGTAGCAGGAATTGCTTATGCGAAAAATAGCTTATGAAAATATTCTAAAATTCTGTCCCAAGTATTTTTACTATTTTTTACCATGACGATGTTTCGGGTTGTTTCTTCTCCATCACCGGTCGATGCGAGAACTACTTTTTTGTAACCTTTTTTCTCAAATGTAACAATGTCATTCCCAACAAGAGGGAGGACATAACTCCCCGAAGCAGTAATAGATCTTAAGTTTGAAGTTACCGAGACATCATTTATATTTCTTCCCGGCTCATCTTTTATTGTTCCCCTAACAATATTTGGCCTCATAAATTTGGTTATGGTGCTTACCGCTTTTTGTGCTTCTCCTTCACGCCAAAGTGCCGTGCTCCCTCCTTCATTTACCCAATAATTTAAGCCAATGACATTGGGGTTTGGTATAAGTAATCTTAGTGCTTCCTCGATCCAAGCTAATTGTTCATCTTCAGACATGTTGCCGTGAATATCCGGAATCGGTGCACCCCATTCACCAAGTACGACCTTTCCTCCACTTGAACTTGCATACATATCAATATCTTGGGCAAGTTGCTCCGGTGTCGCCACATAATGATCAACTGTGATCACACCGTCAAGTTTCTGCGTAGTTTCGCGATCCATGATGAGCTTGGCGACGTCCCCATTCATTGAGTAGTAGTTAGCAGTGACTTTTTTATTGATATCATTGAAAGCTTGTTTTACAACTTTATATTCATTTATTAGAAATTCACGGTGACCTACAGCGTCACCATTTTTTCTCGGATCCCCAGGACCACCATTCTCACACTCGGGACACGAGGTAAAAATATCGCCATCTTCAAATAAATAAGGATTGTTTAAAATAAATTCTTTAATGTTTACTATATGCGTCTGACGGTCGATACTTTCGTAATCAAACCAACGCTCCCATCCTGCAAGATTGCCTCGAAACCAGACCTTTATCTCGTATTTACGTGCCATAGTAACCCATCTTTTCATGAATGGTAAAAACTCTTCATCATATGGTGTAGATATAGCAACGTGTGTCGCACCAGTTTCGGAAATATTTTTTATTTGTGCTTCAATCTCGCGATCAAAACTAACGTCGTTCATTTTTTCTCTGGCAACATCACGAGAGTATTTCATCGTATCGATTGACTGAACCTCAAAAAAGCGATCACTCGCAACAATTGGTTTCGCAAATATTAGGGTTATTATGATAAAAGTGAAAATGTATCGCATACTTAGGTTGTTCTAATTTTTCTAAAAATCAGAATATCTGGTGAAGTATACACTTTATTAAAATATTTAAAAAGTCTCGACTGAATATGAGGTTTCCCGTAGATGCCCTGCCAGACTGCATCGTCTCTCTGCATCACTATCCAAGTTGCATATTTTTCCGGTTGATTAAACGACTCTTCCCAGTATTTCCTATTCCCGATATAAATGATGTTTTGCATAGGTATCTTTGTACGGACAATACTTACAGTTCTCGCGTAGTCGTCGATAAGCACCAAACCGTCATCATAATTGTCTTTTAGCCAATATTCCGCATCGTGTCTTTCTGCTTTTGAAAGGCCACGCGTACCATCGGCAAGAGTAATAACGTCAGAATAACCCACAAAGTACAACATAAACTGTAAAACAAAAATCAGAGCTAATACAAAATATGTGGTTACAGAACGTCTTGTTAAAAGATATGAAAATAAAATTGTGACAACCGGTATCATCATAACTCCGTAGCGGACGTTAAAAAGAGTCCATTCAAATGTATTTGGTGTAATATGTGGAATAAAAATTACGGATTGACCTAAAAACAATGTTGCTACATTGAAGATAAACGGGACGAATAAAATGAGTAAAACCAGATAAATTTTTTGTTCTTTAAAATGATCTTTTAAAAAAATGATAAGCCCAACTATAGAGGTTAAAAAAATGAGAAAGCCGGAGTTGCTTAGACTTGTAACAAAGTAGTAATACAATGCAGAAAATATATTATGATACGAGGGCAACTCTCCTCTTATGTACCAGTTTTGTTGCTGGGTTTTTGCCGAGAATTGACTGTTTGTGAAGTAAAAAGGGTCTCCAAGTATTAAATAATCCCAGAGTATCCATAATAAGACTCCCAAGAAAGCAAGAGTGGAAAATAGAAATAACTTACCTTCCATCTCTCTCCAAAATTTTCTTTTGCCAATATATAAGACAACAATTGCCATAGCTTCAAACAATACAAGAAACCAACCATCGTACCGTGAAAGAGAGGCACAGAAACCAAAAAACGCAGCAATGATAAGATAAATAATATTTTCACTGTTATAAATAAATCTAATAAAGTAATAAGTCGATAATAAAAAAAACATTATTAGGACAAGTTCTGTCATCGGCGTTGATTGGAGATAAAGAATATTTGGATTAGAAGCGAATATAATGAAAGAAACAAAACTTATTACCTTATCTTTTGTTAAGAAGTAGGTAATTCTGTACAAAAAAACGGAAGATACTATAAAAGAAACTCCAGAAACTATAGAGCCTGCGAGACCAGTTCTCCATAAAAAATCAAAGTAAACAAAAGGCACCAGCATCATATGTGGAAGCGGTAACCATATTCCTCCTATTTGAGCGACACCAGGAGTAATACTGTGTACTACACGTTTTGCAATATTTAAATGTGATTCGGCGTCTCCGTATGTAACTATTTGATCATTAAAAAAGAAATAAGTAGTTGAAATGATACTTAATACAATCGATATAATGACAATCGATCTAAGAGAAATATTTTTTTTAACTGTTTCTATCAGTCCTTTTAGACTCTTTGCTTTGATTGAAAGATTAATTTCCATCTTTGCGTGATGAAGTTTTAATAAATAAAAGTAACAACCCATAAACAGAAATAAATATCAGAATTATCGAATAGAACTGTGTTAAATCTACATAGTTGTCTAAGAATTTATTGTAAAAAAACGAACCGCTTTTTCCGTTAATAAATACTTCCCAGTTATTAAAAAAACCGTATTTTAATTTGAGAAAATCTGCTTCTACTTTCGGAGGTGTTATTGTAGTTGTCACTGCACCAAGAGTTGCTATGGCAGCACTATAGATAAATAGAACTGAAGCGATAATCCTAACAATGATATTATGTCTGTTTATCCATAACCAGATAACAGTAAAAATTGAGAGCACTGCCATAGAAGGTATTAAATAACGTGGACCATAAGCCCAACCTCCCCATGGGTCGCCCCAGCTACTGTAGAAAAAGATGTTTATAAAAAATATTGAAGAAAAAGTTATTAATTCAAGTAACTTCTTTTTTATAACTTTAAAACTTTGGACTATGCCCAAAACAGCCAGCAAAAGTATTGGCGAGAAAAAAAATACACCTTTGTCAGGAGCGATAGTCAAAATGTAAAAACCACGAAAAAATTGGTTCTCTGTAGCGACACCTTCAATGCTTTTAGTTTTTTCTGCTTTGGCAATTTCGTCAAGTTTTTTCTCATCTGTTGTTTCATTCAATAATTTGGTATCGTATCTTGGCTCTAGTTGGGCAAGATTTTTCCAACCTCCAAAATTGACATGATTGTAATATCCATGAAACGCTGCTAAAGAAATAAATATTACTGAAGTAATAAGAGGTATCAAGATTATTTTAATTTTGAAGTTGTCGCCCACCTTCTTGAGTTTAAGAGAACTCAAAATCATAAAAAAAATTATTGGTGCAAATAAAATGACGCTTGGATAATCCAGCCATACGGAAATTCCCAAGCTGAACCAGATCCAACTGGCCCAAATCCATTTTGTCCGTAGACGGGTTTTATATAACCAAGCTGCAAGAAAAGATGTAAGAACAAAAAAAGTGGTTGTATGATGTTGATAAAGACTTGAGGCAAAACTCCAGGATGTTGTGGCAAAGCCAAATATGAGTGCCGAAAAAAGACTCAAATTTGTCGGGATACTAAAAACATGTTTTGATATTGTGTAAACTAAAACGAGGTTAAATAATGCAAATAAAGTCATTCCGGCAAAAGTTATGAGCTGTGCTGCACTGTAAGCCTTTCCAATATTATAAAACGGCATAGCCAGCAAAGATATTCCAGGAGGAAAAATAATGTAAAATGTATCATCTTTAATTACTGTATCAGGTGATGCAAAATCGGCAAGTTCTTTATTTAGTGCGAATGAGCCATTTTCTACCAGGCTATAAGTTAGGGCGTAAGGAGCGCGTTCATGCGAAGATTCAAAGGGACCCGGTGACTCTGACAGGTTCCTATTTATTTTATCCGAAAACGGATTACCTTCAAATCCTCTTATTGTCAAACCATAAAGAATGGTGCTGACGACAACAAGAAATAATATTGCTATAAGTCTTTTCATCTTTATATTATAACTTAATTTTATCCTATTACAAAGAGCCTTTTATATATAAAAGAATATCTTTAGCATTAACTTTCTGTATTATTTTAAGTTGATTTTTTTTTGATTTAATTCTTGCTTTAGCAACTATTTTCATACTGCGCGGATCTATCCACTGACATTTAAAAACAGAGATTTTTTTATTGAAAAATAGTTTAAAATTTCGCTGAATTGATTTATCGGGAAAATATATAAAATATTCATTCCCACCAACTTCTGCAGCGATAGGAAGATAAAGGTTTTGTTTGTTATTTGACGGAGTTATGAGCTGTCGAGTTGGTTTTAATTTGTGAAACTCAAGTTTCTCTAGATATTTTTTTGCTAAACCTATTTGTACAGCCCCCTTATAATTTATTGCCGTTTTCCAGTTTGATGTTCCCCAGTGTTTAAGATAGTCATCATTATGAGTTGCCATCTGCCATATTCCGTGTGCGCCATATGTGTGACCGGCAGCGCCAGACAAGATACACGCCCAAAATGCTACTCTTTGATAATAATCAAAAAAATTACCATTGATACCTTCATACCATGGCTCAAGGTTGATAATTGGTTGTTTTTTATTCTTCTTACTAAGAATTGCAGAAATCATAAATCCCAGACTCTCTTTTGAATGTCCCGACTGAATACTATCGATATCAAGCCAATCGGGATTGTCAAATAGTTCCGAAGCTGTTTTTTGTTGATGTACATGGACTGTGAGTAATCTGTTGTATTTATCAATTTTTTTGAT
>MFZZ01000025.1:2542-6326 GCA_001789555.1 Candidatus Roizmanbacteria bacterium RIFCSPHIGHO2_12_FULL_38_13 | reverse complement strand
TTTTTTTTGAACTGCCAGTCTCAAGTTGTTTCTATCAAAGTTTGTTTTCATAAGTCGTTTTAAATTAATATCAATCAGGGTGTAATTCCCCGACGCTCTGCGTCGTGAAAACATATGTCATCCCCGTGTAGACGGGGATCCAGTCTATACATAAATAGTAATTTAAGTCTGGATTCCCACCTTCGTGGGAATGACAGATACCCCGATGCT
Source organism: Candidatus Roizmanbacteria bacterium RIFCSPHIGHO2_12_FULL_38_13 (assembly GCA_001789555.1). Taxonomy (GTDB): domain Bacteria; phylum Patescibacteriota; class Microgenomatia; order UBA1406; family GWC2-37-13; genus CAYNLS01. The sequence continues at coordinate 6,116 of MFZZ01000025.1, read as the reverse complement.
CTGCGTCGGGAAGTATCATTAACACATTAAAAAATCCCACTTCGCCTGAAGGCTCCGCGGGACTATTCGATATTTCGTTATACGATAATCACCCCGCCTTCGCGAGGTGGTGATGAGAATTTATTTCAGATATTTTTATTTCCATAAGTCAAGAATTGCTATTTTAATATGTTAACACGTTAATATAGAATTGTCAAGGAATAATGCTACGATTTACACTGACAACAAAATATTGATCTTAAGTCAGAAAAATGTATAATTAATTAACTATGAAGGCAATCAATTTAACAAAAACATTGTTGAAATATAAAACCGGATGGGTAGCAATAGACGAAACAAAGATGAAAGTTATCGCTCACGCAAAAGATTTTAATCTTATTAGTAAAAAGATAAATAATAAACAAGGTATTTTTATAATGCCAGTTTCCGACAACTACTTTGGGTTTATTACCTTATTGATATGATTGTAATACCGTATACGATTCTACCTGGCAAGCCAAAACCTGTACATTTACCTTTTGCACGTATTAAATTAAATTACAAAAAAACTCATAAAATGACTCCAGTTCCCGTCACAGCACTTATTGATTCCGGAGCTGATGTATGTTTTTGTAATGATATGATTGGTACTTGGCTTGGTATAAAATTCAAAAAAGATGGCTCTGAAAAACAGTTCAGAACTGCAAATAAAACAAAGTTTAATGCCATTCCATTTACCGTTACACTTATTGCCTATGGAAAAACTTATGATTGCAAATTTTACTTTACAGATGTACTACCAAGACACACTCCAATTATTCTAGGTCAAGTTGGTTTCTTTGATCATTTCAAGATTACATTTGACTATAGTAAAAATGAGATAACATTAATTTAATTGGCATAAAAATGAGTAGTAACTATTTTCCCAAAAACCAAAAGGAAAAAAATCTCTCAAAGGCTTTCACGTATATCAAAAACGAGCAAGATGCTTTGAACTTTCTTCGTGATCTTCTTACTCCTGCCGAGATCAAGGAATTCAGCAATCGATTTGAAATGGCAAGACTTCTTGAATTCACCGATTTATCTTATATTAAAATTGCTAAAAAAACTGGAGCCTCGACAGCTACAGTAACCAGGGTTGCATTGTGGCTTAATAGTGGTTGCGGAGGTTACAAATCGGCTTTAAAAAGTTTTTCGAAAGACGAAAAGAAGTAAAGTTCCGACAGGCACCCAGAGAACAAGAAGTGGAAAAGCTAATACTGTTCTGGTATTTATTGCGATAAAAAAAAGTGTTGTACTGATTATTATCAACACCAAACTTGACAATATCCTTGCTTTGTTGTCCTTCATTACACTCAAAAGCATATTCAAGTAAAGCAAATCTCCGGCTCCGATAAGGTATTTTCCGATCACAATACCGAGTGTAAGGTTTACTGCATGGGTTTGGGAAAGAAGATTTTTGAATGTCGGTGAAAGCCAAATAAAGTAAATATCATAAAGTAGCCAAAGAAGACTGACTATGATAAAGCGTTTTTTGTTAAGCAGGTTTATTTTTACTAAAAAAGGGCCAACCCATACTGTTGACATTATTATAAAAATGTTGTCAACGAACTGATTTTTAACAGTAATTTTTAATAAAAGAAAGCAGGCAGTCAGAAATAAGGCAAGTATTTTTATATCCAAATCTCTTTTTGCTGTAATCCAAAGAGTATTTGCTATAAGTAAAATTGATAAATTGTATGTCAGAAAAATCCGACGAAACTCATCATCTGCGTTAATAAGAAGGTATACCAAAATCAGCAACCAGGAAACTAAAAAAAGCAACAAAAAAATCGGATTGAGGCGTTTGCTGACCTTTTGTGTTTTGTCAAGCTTTAAATTGGATTGTTGCCATAAGATAGTAAGTAGAGAAAATAAAAAGACAACGATGTTTAAGGTGAGAACTTCAGTCATGATTCGATTGTAAATTTAATTTACTCTAACACGACTGTCTGTCGCGGCTCCTTGTCGTGATTACAGTCTACACAATATTTGCCAAACATGTCATTGATCACAGTTTTTTCCCGCATCTCAACAACAGGATTTCCGGCCTCCGGCAGATACTGGTCTGTCTCTTTATTTACAGGCAATTGTTCTTTCTTAATACCTCCTGAAGAGTTTGTTCCTTTTATCATGTATTCAAATCTGGTCGGACAGTTGAAGCCTTCACCTTGTTTTGAAGCTATGAGTCCGGTATCATTGCACACCTGCGTTCCATAAACTCCGGCAGGTTTGACCGGTGGCAGATTTGGCTGATTTTGAAGTAAATATGTCATAACGCTGTTCCATACAGGTGAGGCTCCTGTTAATCCTGATGCGACGCCTTGATTCATCGGTGTAAAATCATTATTGCCTACCCAGACAGCGACCATAAAATTGGGAGTGTATCCGATGGTCCAGTTGTCACGCAGATCGTCGGTAGTTCCTGTTTTAACTGAAACGGATTTGTTAGGTATTACCAGTTCGGAAAAACTGCCAAAAGCGGAAGCTCTGGCATTATTATCTTGAAGAATATGAGAAATTATAAAGGCCGTTTCTTCAGAGATTGCTTTCTTGCCTGACATGGCAAGATAATTTGGGAGAGGTAGTGGTTTGTTTACATTTTGCTCAAAGTTAGGATCGGTAAATTTGTAAATCACTTTTCCTGTTTTATCTTCGACCTTTAAAACATAGTTTAGCTTGCGAGGCATACCCCGATTGGCAAGCGCCGAAAACGCTTGGGACATCTCGGTCATCGGTACTTCACCACCACCAAGCGTTAGAGAAAGGCCATATTGTGTTGGATCTTTGAAGGTAGATATAAGAAAAGCTGATGATGAGGCAATGAAATTTTCGACTCCGTTGTAGGCAAGCATCTTTACGGCCGGTATGTTGTACGAGTTGGCAAGCGCGTAACGAAGCTGCACGGGTCCGTGAAACTTGCCGTCATAGTTTCTGGGACAGTAAGCACCAGGTTGACCCGGAGAACTAAAACAGGTTGGTACGTCCAAAAACAGTGTCGAGGCAGTCACTTTTTTGCTGTCAATACCAACTGCGTAGTTAATCGGTTTGATCGAACTACCTGGCTGTCTGGTAGGCGCTGTTGCGACATTGAAGGCGCCTGACGGTGTTGCAAAGTAGTCAACAGAACCAACCATAGCCAGTATTTCACCCGTTGGCGGACGAGTCACGAGTGCTGCGCCATTGGTTACATTCAGGTTTTTAATCTGTTCAATTTCTTCTTGAAGTACTATTTCCGCCTCTTTTTGGATATCAAGGTCAAGAGTAGTAGTTACCTTGAGTCCGCCTTCTTCGAGCTGTTTTAAACCGTATTCCTCCTCAAGAAGTCTTTTTATCTCAAAAACAAAATGCGGAGCTTTTATATTCACTTTTGGCGGCAAAACTTCAATCGTTGTTTTTACCAAAGTTTTATATTGATCTTCGGTAATAAATTTTTCTTCAAACATACGTTGTAACACGGCATTTCTTCTGTGCAGGGCAAGCTCGGGATTGCTGTGTGGTGAATAAAGTGTCGGAGCCTGTGGCAGTCCGGCTAAGAAGGCCGCCTCATGAATTT
>MFZZ01000025.1:1676-2514 GCA_001789555.1 Candidatus Roizmanbacteria bacterium RIFCSPHIGHO2_12_FULL_38_13 | reverse complement strand
AGTGCGTGAAGCCTGTTCGATACCATAGGCAAAACCACCATAGGGTACCTGATTAAGATAAAGTTCCAGTATTTCATTTTTTGTAAAAATTTTTTCAACCCAAAGCGCCAGAATAATCTCCTTGACCTTCCTTTGAATAGTTCTTTCGGGAGTAAGTAAAGCGCTTTTTACCAGCTGTTGAGTGATCGTTGACCCTCCTTGCAAATCGCCGGACTGCAACATGTCTTTGACGGCTCGAAGAACGCCGGAAATTATGGAAACCCCTCCGTGCCTGTAGAAATCTTTGTCCTCAATTGCGATTGTTGCCTCGGAGACATATTTTGGTAAAGTGTTCAGTTTTACCGGAGTCCTATTTTCCTCTTTAAATACTTCATAAAGCAGTTTTCCGTTTCTGTCCAAGATTTGTGTCGAAAGCGGTATGACTTTGTAATCCTTTAGTGAATAAGGAGAGGGCAAGCCGGCAATAATGAAATAATAAAACAATGCTGCGGCAATTATGACAATAAAAATTGTTCCGCCACTAAAAAAAGAGATGAAATAGAAAAATTTCTTTACGTGTTTGGGAATGCGGAAATATTTTCTCATTAAATTGTCAATCAGTATATTTAGAAATTATACAGATTACCCAATTTTATTTATACGTGGAAATAGTGGCTGGATTTTTTTGATCTTTCCGGAAGTTGCCGTCATGATTTTTTCTGCAGTATCTGGTAAAAATGGTTTAAGGTCGTTTGCGATATTATAAAGTCCGATCAGCCAGTCTACGAGCCAAGTAGATCTTTGTTTCGAGTCCATTTTCCATGGCTCTTTCTCATTGATAGTTTTGTTTAATTTTTTA
>MFZZ01000025.1:0-1591 GCA_001789555.1 Candidatus Roizmanbacteria bacterium RIFCSPHIGHO2_12_FULL_38_13 | reverse complement strand
TCTTAATTTCCAGACCGTCGTTTTCAGCAAGTGTGGTAACTCTTGAAACCAAATTTCCAAGTTCATTGGCAAGATTTGATTCATATAATTGGGCCATCCTATCGTATGAAAAATCCCCATCTTCAAGTGTTGGGATTTCGTCAAGCAAATAATATCTCACCGCATCAGTTCCATATTTTTTAACAAGTTCAAACGGGTCGATGACATTTCCCAGCGATTTACTAATCTTTTCACCTTTGTTGGTGATAAATCCGTGAATGAAAATCTGTTTAGACGGCGGCAAGCCCGCCGACATGAGCATCGCCTGCCACATTGCCGATTGTTGGCGTAGATTGTCTTTGCCGGCGACCTGAATGCCCGGCCAGAAATCATTGAAGTTTTTTTCGTTGTTTGGCCATCCCAATGTCGAGATATAGTTGATAAGCGCATCAAACCAGACGTAGATCACATGATCATCATCGCCAGGCACGGACACTCCCCAGGGCATTTTCTTTTTTAGTCGGGAAATACTGTAATCTTCAAGTCCGGCAGTCACAAATTTTTTTATCTCATCCAGCCTGTGTGCCGGTTTGACGAAATCGGGATTTTTTTCATAAAGATCGAGGAGTTTTTTTTGATATTTTGAAAATCTGAAAAAATAGTTTTCTTCGGCAATGATCTCCAGATCCTTGTTGGGATGTAGCGGACATCTGCCGTTTACAAGTTCGGAGTCGGTTTTGGGTAGCTCGCAACCGATGCAGTATTTTATTTTGTAATTTTTTTTGTAAATATCACCGTTTTTTTCACACCTATGCCAAAACTCTTGCGCTGCTTTTTTGTGGTCGGGATTTGTTGTCCGAATAAAATGAGTGTAGCTAAGATCAAGAGCTTTTTTTAAGTTGTGAAATTTGGCGGCATATTCGTCTACATATTCTTGAGGGTCTTTACCGGCTTCCTTGGCTTTTTCGTATATTTTCATCCCGTGCTCGTCGGTGCCGGTGTTAAAAATTACTTCGTCACCCGCCAATTTATGTGCTCTGGCCCAAGCATCTGCCTGAACTATTTCAAGAGCAAAGCCGATGTGCGGGTCGGCGTTGACGTAGGGAAGTGTGGTTGTGATATAAACTTTTGACATATTGATTTTTTGATTACTGATTAGCGATTTCTGAATCTGAAATCAGAAATCTGAAATCACATAATTTTGAATAATCGTGACAGTCCTATTATAAACGATGCCAGAAGGATTGTATTTATTAGATCGAAGCCGATAAAGTACGATAATGTTAATAAGACAAAAACAAATATTGTCGACAGAATTTGAGTTTTTTTTCCCAAAAAAACTGTGATGCTGTATGCAAGTCCGGTCACAAGTATTATTAAAACAAGTATAAAAGTTTGATTAACTGGCGGTACAAAAAAAATAATTGCCGAAATGAGTACGATTTCATTCACAATTGCCAGCAGTCTCCACATCATTGTGGCTTTTTTGTGTTTATAATGGGTCTTGCGATGTTTATGATGATCGACCATGGCGCCTTTTGCAATCAGGGCATCTTTTCTTTCATTTAGTTTAAATGGATCAGGCTTGATTACTTTCATTTTTTGAATTTCA
>MFZZ01000024.1 GCA_001789555.1 Candidatus Roizmanbacteria bacterium RIFCSPHIGHO2_12_FULL_38_13 | reverse complement strand
ATAAGATTATCAGAGAATATTAAATAAAATAAGTCTCGCTCGATACCCGTTTTCTTTGCCTCCGTGAGGTAAATACAGCTTTCTTCCTCAAGTCGGCAGAAAAGGGCATCTTCACTCGACTTATTTTATTTACAAAAAAAACATGGATAAGCCTTTTAAAATAAATGATGTCGTATGGGTCTTTATAACGTTGGCGGTTATTGGTTTGGTTTACTATTTAATTTCAAACAATATAATACCAGGCCCGAGTGCGATTATTCAAAAAAACATTACTCCGACAATCTCACTTGAACAGTCTCCACCCCCCGAAGGTTCACAGGTCGCCTGTACTCTTGAAGCAAAAATTTGTCGTGATGGAGTAACAGTAGTCGGACGTGAGGGACCTGATTGTGAGTTTGCGAAGTGTCCAGGTGAGAAACAGTGTCCACAAGATATTATGACCTGCTCTGATGGAAGTTTTGTGATGCGTCAGGAACCTGATTGTGAGTTTGCTCCGTGTCCCGAATAAAAAACCATTTGACTTTGCCAAGGGCCAAGTTTTATATACATCATACCGTTATCATCAGGTTTTGCGATTTTTGATCCATACATCCAAGTATTTGTTGCAAGGTCATAAAGACGTAAATCTTGAATGTTTGAGACGGGAATCATGCCTGCAGCTAAATGGTCGGAATAATTGGTGCATACGATTGCTCCGGAACCCTGCAAATCTACTTGTAACGCAATTATCCCTTCATCAAGTTGTGAATGGTCGAGAGTAGTGGCTTTACCTTTTTGAAATAAAGTAGAGTTTCTAATTGAGAGTAACATTTGGTACCATTGGACTAATTCTGTGTCGACAATCTCATCGGTCGGTAGTCGATTGACTTGCATTGGAATCTTTACTTCTCTTCCTTCATCCTGACCCATATGCACCATCCAGACACTTTTTGGCACAAGAGCTGTCATCACGGCTGCGGCTTGAGAAGGTGCCTTACCGCCAAAAGCTTCGACTGCACGAGGCTCATCATGGTTTTCCGTAAATAGGATCGGTTTAACATTGTTGTCATTTGACAAAAGACGGTTTATTTGTGTCAAGATCGCTGACCGGTCGGGATGATAGCGAGCGCTAATGAGAGTATCATAAAGTCCGGTTTTATCATAGACACTATCAAATCCCTGAAGTATTAGTTCTTTAATAGCGTTAAAATCATATACTTCGGCGATAAAACGAAAGTCATTACGGCCATCATCATTTATATATTGTCTTACTCGGTTTATGACCTTATGCCAAAAAGGATTTGATTGCAGCCAGGCTTTTTCATTATCTGAAAGACGCCATCCCTAGTTTCTCTCAAAAGCATTTGATAGCATAAGATGAGCCATATCACATCGAACACCATCACAGTGACGACTCAATTCTAAAGCCTGTTGCAGTTGACTTTCTTGCAGATCCGGGTTTGCATAGTTCAGTTGTACCGTATCGGTCCAAAAACTCAAACCGTCCTTTCCATGGGCAATAGCTTTTTGATCTCCATTAGGACCGTTTCTTAGTTCGTACTCGAACTGGTTATAATTTTGAGCTTCTTCAGGAGTAAAAGTGACGACATATTCAGGGTTTTCATTTACCCATTGATGATCGGGAGCTACGTGATTGGGTACAAAGTCAAGAACGACTTTTTTGTTCATACTGTGGAGTCTTTGAACTATCCTTTCATCCCATTCCTGCCAAGATGTTGCTACATCCGGACTTGGACTGTAGGAGTGGACCGCAAACGGTGAGGCGACTACATCATCAGGATCAAGATCGGGAAATTTTCCTCGGTACTCGTCAATATAATTTAATGCGGAGTTTCTTGCGGCAGTACTTGGTTCATAAATGCCCATAAACCAAATCATGTCGAATCCATCAGTAATCCTTGCAAGTTCATCATCAGGCAATTGAGCAAGCGTAAGTGGCCGGCCATATTTTTTACTCAATTCATTCAGCAAAACACGGGTATTGATCTGAAGCATACTAGGATGAACTATACTGTCACTTTGCCGTAATAATTCTTTTAGAAATGGGATATCAGGGATATTAAGGATGTCCGGCGCAATTGGCGTCTGCGATTTCAGTTCAACGTGAGTCATATTTAAACTTGCGAAGATTATATCATGAGCAAGATATCAAAAACTCAATGTTCAATGATTTTATCAAGTAAAACAGGCAGCTCGGTGATACCGTCTTCACCGCTGAAATGACCCTTACCGCGCTCAATCATAATTTTAGCGCCAAGCATTTCCCTGAAAATTTCACCATCACTCAAGGGAACCCAGTCATCATCATCGGAGAAGATGCAAACAAATTTAGAAGCTCGTTCCCGCACTCTGGTAAAGTCAATTGGACGGTCGATCCAGGGGGCGGCGATAGACCGAGTTTCTTCATCTTGCATCGCTTTTTCCGAAAGATGCATCCAGGGGGCGACTAAAATTACTTTATTCACTTGCGTTCCTTCGGGAAGCGATTCAAGATATCGTAGTATCGTCTGACAGCCTATGGAGTGTCCGATAAACAGTGTTTCTTTGTTGGGTATACCTACGAGATCTGAAAGCGTTTCCACCCAGGTCTCAATTTTGGGCTCATTGGCTGACGGCATCGCCGGCACGGAGACCTCATATTTGAGTTTCTCCAACTGCTTTTTTGCCCATGGAAACCAGCCTTCCTGGGGATAACCGTCCCAGCCGTGGACTATAATCGCTCGTTTTTGAGCAGATTTGGACATATTTTAAATTATAGCTTGTAACTTGTAGCTCGCAACTTGCAACTTAAAAAATATTATCCCTGGATTACGGGTCTTCGCCCGGAATGACAATGTGAATTAAGATACAAGTAATTTAGGAGTTGGCTTTTGACTGAAGGCTATCCATCACTGAACTCATGGGATTATTTTTCTCTTCAGGTTTTTCGGAAGGCATTTCGTTTGGATTAGCTGGTGTCATCGGCGGTGTTGTAGGTTCTGGAGTGCTTGGAGTAGTAGGTAAAGTCGTCGGTTCCTGCGTGGGTTGTGCTGGAATTGGACCTGATGGAGCTGAAGTGTCACTTGTTATTAGTGGATTACTGGCATCACTTGACGCTTCTGCAGTATCCATCTCTGGTGGCTTAACTTGGGATGTTGTTGGTGATGTGGTATCTGATGTATTTGATGCGGGTGGCATGGTGGCTCCTGATTGTGGCACTGGATCCTGGGTTGGTAACGGTGGTAAGCTTACTTCTTCCGCCGGCGTTGAAGGGCCAGCTGGCGCGGAAGTCGGAGCAACTCCCTGATCTCCAGAAAACCCTAGAGCCTGGTCAAACTCTTCTTTGGTAAAACCCTTAACTACAACCATTTGACCATCGTCCTTTTCTATTTTGGTTACCGGGGTACCAGCAAAGTTATCTGAAACATTGAGCATTTCAGTGAGAAATTCACGGTTTGACTCAAGGTTTTTTTCCTCAAACGGAATATTTTTTGACTGTAAATATTCTTTTTCGGCTTTGGAGAACTGGCAATCGGTAACTGTGTAAATAGTGACTTTCATAAATTTTTGTATTTGTTTAAGTGTAATTTCAAATAATAAACTGAATTATATTTTCATTATGAACATCAGAAACACAAATGTCAATACTTAGATCTTGGGTTGGTTTTTACTTCGTCGATACATAAGATATCCGAAACCCAGACCAAGCACACCAGCGGCTAAAAGCAGACCCGCTATCATAAAGGCCTGGTTTGGAGCAGGCTCATTTAGATTTTTTTCCGGAATATTTGTAGGAACAGATTGATAATCGAGTTGTTCTTGGACAGTGACCGGAGGTGAAATTTTTTGAATTGGCTGAAATGTTGGAGTAACGGTCCGGCGCGGATTATTTGTTTGTGTTACTTTAGCAAAAAGATTGATATTTTCAGCTTCAATAAAGTCCCGATTTTGCGCCATAAATTGGGTAGTTGTGATAGTTGTTTTACCAAAAGCCCCATTTGATAATGAGTAGCTAATTGTGTAGTTAATGCTGGGTAATTGATCAGATGTAAGACGATAAAAACCATTTTCATTAGTCTTAATTTCGATGAAAGATCTTTGGGCAAGAGGAGTATATATGCCGACCGTAGCATTGGGTATAATGTTGCCCTGGCTGTCATATGCAAAGCCTTCAAGATAACTGGGAATTGTATGTAATGATTTGCCTCGAGCTCTGTTTGGGTTAGTTTCCGCAGCATAAACATCTTGGTTAAGTCCAAGCTTGTTTAAAATTGAACCGATTAATGAGAGCGAATTTTTTTTAATCAAGGCTTGCAGATTTTCAAGTAGAGCATATTGAGGATCAGTTAGATCAACTTTATAAAATTCCGGAACCAAATATATGTTTTCAGGTATATCTGACTGTAAAATCTTGATAAAAAATGAACCTTCATTATTAACTCCATGAACCTTAACGTCACGAGTATCTCGGTAGTTGCGAGCATAGGTACCGAATTCTTCGTAAGCAGAGTTATATGCACAAGTATCGGTATTGACCTCAATAGGACAGGCTCGTAGTTTCATAACTGCAAACGGATGAGACACGAGTCCTTTGTAGATTATATATTTTCCCGTGGTGTCAACAGTCGGCTCGCTAAATTCGGTAATCTCAAGAGGATAGCGGTAACCATCGTCATTATTTGGCTCCATTGGAATATCAAGAAATTGGATATTTGCCTCTTTGTTTGGCGGAATTACTTCTTTACTTGGATCATATCCTTCAAGGTATGAAAATGGTGGAGCCGGATAAAGACGATTTGAATAGATTGATGTGATATTGGCATTTGAGCTAATTAGTTCTGCTGAAGTTATTTCGGGGTGTATGTAGTTTGAATGTGAAGGCAGCATCTTGTACTCACCGCGTGAACCATAGAAAAAATAAAATCCACGGGACGAAGTCGTAAGTGGATTTGTCAGTAATGTCAGCTGATTTTTTTGCGCGGCAAATTGCGCAGTGAAGTTGCCACTTGTGTCAAGCATTTGTATTTCAACCCTTGCTCCCGGGATTGGTTCAAGTGTTTTTGTATCAAAAACCCGACCTGATGGTTCATACGCTATGCCCTCACAATCGGAGTTTTTCGGGCTAAATGTAAGTCTTGCCTGCTGTTGTCCACCGATGCTCACCTGATTGTTGACGTCGGTCGGTTCCTGATAAAAAGCGTAATAAAGCCGATTCTGATTTTGCGAATTGTCATAGCGGGATTGTATCTCAAGCGCTGTCAAATCGGCGATAGATCCGTTGACATCGGTTTCATAACCCATGGGCGGATCAATTTTTTGGGCTACCTCGTTGCCGTCGACTGTACGTACCATAAACATACCATAATTGTCGCTGTCGGAAATAGAGTAACCAACCGACTCTTTAAGTACGTTTAAACGATCACACAGAGGATGATCTCGAAAGGATTCTTCGCAAAAAAGTTCACGATCGAGCTCGGAATTCCCTGTCGTACATAGTACTGAAGTATTGTCGTCGCTATCTGGGGCTGTAGAGTTTACTAACTCGCCGTTCACCTTGATCTTGTTATTGTCAACACGGATACACTCGGTGATAAATATTTCCGAGTTTCTAGCACCGGTAACATTTTTAGTATTAAGACGAACTCGTAAAGGGTCATTCGAAGTACATGTACCAGCGTTTCTTCCACAGTTTACACCTTCAAGGCAAGAAAACTGCATTGTTGCGGGTACGGTGTTTAGACTCGACTCATCTGTCTCTTGCGCTTCAACAACGCGGAAAAGCAGGCTGATTGCAAAAAAGCTTATAATAAAAATTAATGCAATAAGAATAGTTTTTCGGTGTAATCGCATAGATCTACAATCATATTGACACTTTCCTCGGAAAATGTCAACATAATTATGTGAGCCGTCGCAATAAAATAAAAAAAAGAAAAACACTTTCTAAAGCTTTTAGGATAAAAATATGGCATGTAATTGTTCTGCTTGTTGTTTTTATATTTTTTTTCCTCATATATTTACAAAAAGTCGACAATATAAGTGCCGCGGCGCGTTTTGATATTGAACTTTCTACACCGCGTGACCAGATACAAAGAGGAGGCGAAGTAGAGTTTGTGATCGATATTTTGGGAAACAATTCAAGCAGCGCAAGGACAGGTATTCAATATGACGGCAGAAAAGTTGAGCTACTTGAAATAGTAAGGAGTGATGCCGGAGACATTCAGAGAGAACCGATTGCAAATGATGGCAACTTAACACGTTTAATCATTTCATCAGATAACGTGCCTGTCACAGAAGCCAGGCAGACCTTTGCTCGATTGAGATTTAGGATTATTGATACAACCGATGAGGTTGATGAACAAGGAAGAGGGTTCACACAGATATGTACTCTATTTGACCCCGGGGATGTCTCACCTCCTAGACCGACAACATCACCAGCAAGTCCCACATCTCAATTACCGTTGACAACGGCAACCTCAACATCACAACAACCAACAAACACTTCCGTTCCGATACCGACCGGTCAGTCCCGTCCCAGCTCAACATTACCATCAGCCAACGAACTTGACAAGTCTTTATCATGTATACCCATACGGGTAAATGGTTCAAATAGCGACAAACTTGATATAACAATTTATGGTGGAAATTATCGTCCAGAACAGTTTGATAGATTTTTAGAACATGCTGTCCGTTCGGTTGCCGAACTTGAAAAGACAAATCTGACAGACTATCGTAGTGACGTGCTAAACAAAATGAATTGGTATGTATACAATCATCTGAATGTTTTGGGACCGAATGAAGTCCTTACTCAAGAGAGGGCGCAAAGTATAGTCTCAAATCCTAAATGTCCCCAAGATAGATATCTTATTTTAATTAATGATCCATACGTTGGCGGTCTCTCCGCATTTGGTATTGGTGGTTTTGTCGGCACAGGATCATTTGGAGACCCAGATTATATTGTAGCCGCACATGAATGGGGACATTATGTTGGAGAGCTTTCTGATGAGTATGAGGGTGGAGGATTTTACCCGACAAATTGCACCACAAGCTCTTCGGATAGAAATCCACAAGGTGACCCCTGTCCTGATAAGGAACAATGCAGAAACGAAAACGATCCTATGTATCAGCAACCCTGCAGCAACTGGAATTGTTCCATCAGAGACTGCAATGCCTTGCAGGAGCAACTTTATGAAGGAAGTGGATGTTATCCTCGCTGCGGAGATCCAAGAGCTTATCGACCACGACCACGCAGCGTGATGGATAGGTCAATGTTCTTTTTCCCGACAGAAGATACTTTTAAATTCAACGGACCATCATTGTACTCGATTATCAGTCTGTTAGACAGATACAAATAACTATGAATGAAATTTTATTGCGGAAGAGTAAAACTTTTTTATATATTTTTCTGTCGATTCTAATAAGCCTTATAATTGTATTTTTATTATCGGTTATTTTTGGCGGTTTAATAAAAAAAAATGATATCCCTGTTCAACCTCTCTCGATGAAACTTTTTCTGACACAAGAAAGCGATAATAGGTTGGACCTTGAAACTATAACTTTAAAAAACGAGTATGCACCTGATTATCAGTCTAATCTGGTGGAAAATTATTATGAAATTAAAATCTTAAACAAAACAGGCAGAACATTGTTTACAGGGAAAATGCCACGTAAAAAAATCATTATTGAAGAACGATTTTCAGTTAATGGAAGTGAAGAATTACATAATCAAAGGGAAGAGTTATTCGGGAAGTTTACTTTAAATTTACCCTATTATGAAGATGCTGCAACTATCGTTTTCACTCATGAAGGCGGGACCGAAGTATTAAAGATATCGTTAGATAAGTATACCTTTGCGAAGCCTGAAATAAGAAATACATGTGGAGACGGCGTCTGTAGCGATAAAGAAAACTTAATAATGTGCTATAAGGACTGCAAATATCTGTTACCCGACTTAGGTGTCTTATTGAAGTAATTTTTGCCAATCTGCCGAAAATTTTTTCAAGCCTTCGTCAAGTAATGATCCATCCTCTTTCGAAACATCATATGATTTGAAATCAGGGTTAAAAGGCAGATCTTTGTATACTATGCTCTTGAGTCCTTTTGATGGAGCACGGTAGTGTTCATCTGGTATCCATTGCTCCTCGTGTATCCATTGTTCGAGAATCTTCATCGGCACAGTCATGATGTCTGCACCAAGCGCAATCGAAGCATAGAAATGGTCGAGGCTTCTTATCGATGCGGCAAGCATAAGAACATGCATTTTACCTTTCAGGTTTTCATTCTTTCCACCTGGTAAGCTGTGAAATTTTCTATACATTTTGAGCGTATTTTTGACCAAGTCCATTCCGTCAAACCCCCGGTCATCCCAGCGGCCAATGAAAGGGGAAAGGAAAGAAGGGCTTTGAGCTTTAAGCGTTGCTGTATAAACGGCAGCTGCCTGCTCCTGTGTAAAGACTAATGTCATGTTTACTCTTCCTCCATTTTTTAAAAACTGATTTGCAGCCTCAAGACCAGCTGGAATAGTGGGAAATTTGATGTGAATATTTTTTCCCCAGGTAAACATATTTTCTGCTTGTTTCAAAAGATCAGCTGCTGTAGACTCCCAGTTGGCATTGACCTCGACTGAAATGGGTCCGGCGACTTCTTTTTCAATTTCCTGAACAACTTGTTTATAAAAGTCCAATAGCTCTTTTTCAGTAAGTTTTTTTCCTTCATCGAGTCTTTTTTTGATGTCAGGATTGTTGGCAACCAGGCTTGGGTTTGTGGTCTGCCCATCGAGATAGCCGATCAGGCCTTTGGCTTTTTTTGTCTCTGCAGGATCGCTTGAGTCGAGATGAATTTTGGGTAATTTTATTGACATTTCAGGATATTATACTAAATTTCTCGTAACTCGTAACTCGTAACTCGTAACTCGTAACTCGTAACTCGTAACTCGTAACTCAAGTATAATTATGGGATGCGAAAGGTTATTTTGATAGGTATAATTTTGCTCACAGGTTTTCTAATTTTTGGCTATTTCCGTGTGCGTTCTGATTTATTAGAGGATAAACAATCAATAAATGAGCAGACATCAACTCAACAAGCTCAAAAGAACAATCCTTCGATTGATACTCGAGAATCGATTTTTGTTCCATATTGGAGCGTCAACGATCTTAATTCTGAAAAATTAGTTCAGTATGAAAAAGTAATATATTTTGGTGTTTCTGCAAAAGGAGAAGGAATTGATAGAGAAGAGTCTGGATTTATCGCATTGCCAGGATTTGTCCAGTTTACTCAAGGACAAGACACTTATCTTACACTGCGCATGCTTGATACGGAAAGCAACCTGAAAATACTTGAAGATCCCGATTTACAGGAAAAGATTATCGCCGATCTTATTGACATCACAGACCAAAACAGATTTGACGGAGTAGTACTTGATCTGGAGCTTTCAGTTTTGCCGTTTGGTGATGTTAAGGAAAATATTTCGATGTTTGTTTCAAAATTGAGTGAAGAGCTGCACGAACGTGACTTCACCTTTTTAATGACTATCTATGGAGACAAATATTTCCGAGGTAGACCATATGATATCAACCGTTTGAACAACCATGTTGATGAATTTATGATCATGGCTTACGATTTTCATAAATCTTACGGAGAACCCGGACCGAATTTTCCTTATAGCGATAATGTTGAACCTCCCCTTAGTCCCCTCCTTGGTAAGGAGGGGAATACAAGGGGTGGTTACGGCTATGATTTTAAGCAAATGATTGAGGATTTCACAAAAGATGTGCCGACAGAAAAATTGACAGTTGTTTTTGGCATGTTTGGTTACGACTGGACACTTGGGAAACAGGGATTGCCCTTAAAGCAGGCCGCGGCATTGTCACTTAGTGCAATAAGAGCTCGGTTTTATCCGGAGTGTGATCTAATAAGTTGTGCGATTCAAGTTGATGAGAAGAGTAAGGAAACAAAGATTAGTTATATTGACGATGAAGGAAATAAGCATCAGGTTTGGTTTGAAGATGAGAATTCGGCTCAAAAGAAAATCGATTATCTGAATGAGCAGGGGATAGGCAAGGTGGCTTATTGGGCGTGGGGATATTGGTAGTTCGTGTAACGTAAAATGTGTAACGCGAAACGTTACACGCTACACGTTACGCGATTTACGAGGTTTCTTTTTACTCTTTTTATAATATTTCTCCCACGCTCCCATTTCCTTCAGCTTCCACATAAAGAGTGCGCCGCGGCTGCGGGCTTTGGCGTCAACCACAAAACGGAGAGCTTCCTCAAGGATAGGGCGGGGAATATCGCGGGCGAGCTTGATGTAAAGACTTTTATGGCGCGAATCTTCAAGCTTTTCAGACAAATGCACGCCAAAAGCCTGAAATTCACGGGAAATATATTTGTCTTCAAACGGATCGAATTTTTTTAGGATGTCGTCTATAGAGTCCATGTCGAGTAATGACGAAATGCAAAATACTAATTACTCACAATTATAAAGGAGTTGGAAGCATTTAAAGAGTTATGTAGGATTTACCTTGCGTGGGTCTTCGCCTTTGCCGTATTGCATCATGTAAGAATTTTCATCTTCGTATCGATCTTCAACAATTATTTCGTCAATAGGTTTTAATTTGAATCTCTGACATATTAATTCTTTTTAAGAAGAGGTATGAAATATTTTTCTAAAACCGTTGTCAGTTCATAATGAGAGCGAACGTGATGATTTAGTAATTCATATTTATAGGTTTGAAAATAAGCGTTGATGATTTCGGCTGTTTTTGACGGGGAAGTCGTATCTGGATTTATATAAGTAAGATAATTGCCTCCTACTTCATGAAAAACTTCCAAATTTGAGACAAAGATTGGTGTTTTTGTGAGTGCTGATTCTATAATTGGAAGCCCGAAGTTTTCGCTTTTCGAAAGATATAAAATAGCATCGGAAAGGATATATAGCGAATGCATTTCTTGCGGACTTAGGACATGATTGATTTTTGTATACAAAAATAATACATTCTCGGTAAGTTCGAGGCTTTTTATCTTTTCTTTCAGTAAAGCAAAATACTTTTCCGATTCATGATGATGAGACGGAGTACCACTGATTATGTAATAAATCTCATGATATTGCTTTTTAAGATTGGCAATTACTTCAAGCGCGTAGACTAAATTTTTCCTCTCAAGGATATTCACAGGAGACAAAATTATAGGAAATTTTTTGTAAATACCAAATTTTTGAAAAATGTTATCCATCTCATCATCAATATTTAAAAAACGGTTTATGTTGATTGCGTTTGGAACAACATGTATTTCTTCTTCTGGCAAAGCTAATAGTTTTGCGAGTGGAATTCTGAAAGTTTTCGAAATAGCAATATATGTAGCATTTTTAAGCGGGGTAGTGAGAAGTTTTTTTTCACGGTCAGATGTGGCCGCGGAATTGAGATCTAGGGCTTGGGCATTATAAATATACTTATGATCATGTGTATAGATTAGAATGCTCTGATTTGTGGAGAGGGTATATTGAGAAAAGGCTTCAATAAATGCCAAATTATGTGGAAATGTCATCATATTGTGAACGACGAGACTATCATATTGACTAAAATATTGATGCATGATCTTTTTAAGATAATCCACAAGTGTAAAATAATCTTGATTGAAGTTACCATGAGATATTTCCGTTTCCAGTTTTGGATCAAAGCTATGAATAGACTGAAGATTCGGAATTTCAATAACTTTAACTCCATCTTTCGGGCTAGATTTACCAAATCCGGTTATCACCGTTACATCATAGCCTAATTTTGTCAGCATAAGTGCATGTTCTTTAAGCAAAATTTCGACACCCCCGATATTTGGAAAATAGGCAAAGTGAATGAGTGCAATTTTTTGAGCCATTATTTATTTTTTGAAATTACATCCTTGTAAATTTTTTCATATTCTTCAACCATTATTTTATTTGAAAAATGCTGCTCAACATGAGCGCGACATTCACTCGGTTTAATCGTATCGATTTTTCCTAGAGCTTTTTTCAAACTGTCTATACCCTCATCATAGGGAACGACAAAACCGGTTTTTCCGTCGGCGATTACTTCAGGAACCGCACCCCGGTCAAATCCGATAACTGGAGTACCGCACGACATCGCTTCAGCCATGACAAGACCAAAAGGCTCAAACCAGTTTACGGTCATGAGAAAACATTTTGCATTTTGCATTAGTTTGACCACTTCCTGTTTTTCTAAGGCAAGCTCCGAGCTTGCAGGACCGATCCATCTTATTTTATCACTAAGATGGGGCTTTACATCATTCTCGAAAAAATTTATGTCTTCGATGTTGCCTGACATTAGAAGCTCGTGATTGGTTTCTTCCGCAAGCCGTATTGCCCATTTTATCCCTTTTGGATCAGCAAAACTTCCGTCCTCATTTTTCGCTTTAGCAAGCCTGCCAAGCCAGAGTAAATAACCCTTTTTCTCACCGTTAAATTTATAAAGGTCGGTATCTATGCCGTTGTAAACTATCCTAAATATATTGGTTTTCTTAAATAAAGATCTGTGGGCTTTGGATAAAGATATTAGATATGATTTGTCAAATTTTGCCAATGTCTCATCAAGTAATTCAAATCCTTGAGCGTGTATCGTAGTTATTATAGGAGTTTTAATTTGGTCAGCGATAAGAAGATTGATGAATTCAGGATAAGTGTGATTGTGAATTATATCGTAGTCGTTTCCGATTTCTCTGATTTTGTCCGCAAGCAAGGTAAGACTGGCGGTCTCTGCGTAAAATTGATTTTCATACTGAGGCATACTCACCCAATCAGTAGGGAGGATAGGTATGATGCGGGCCCCTGGTATGACACTATCTCCTGTACCTAAAACATCTACAGTGTGGCCTTTTTTTAATAGTCCTTGAATGAGTTCATAAATTATTCTGGGGCGGGAAGATTTTACATCCGGAGTGATTTTACGTTTGAGAAGGGATACAAACAAAATATGCATATTCTTGATGAGAAAGGACAACAATCCTATTGTATCAAACGCAACCTAAATAGCGAACCGTTCGTACATGTGAATGAATTTATCAGCAATAATCTCCCATGAAAATTTTTTTACAGCGATTTCTCTCGCTTTTTTTCCCATTTTTGCCCGAAGTGCATCATCGTCTAAAAGTTTATTGACTGTTGCGGCAAGATTATTCACATTGCGTGGTCTTATAAAAAGGCCGTTTTTACCTTCTTTGACGGCCAAAGGAATGCCGCCTTTTCTTGTTACAACGACAGGCGTCTCGCATGCCATCGCCTCAAGGATCACCAGCCCCAATGGTTCATCCCAGATAGATGGCGCTACAAAAACATCGGCACGGCTATAAAGCTGTACCAATTTTCTTGTATTTTTGCCAACATGGCCCCAGAACCGCACGTTATTGATCTTATTTGTTTTTGCGATATTCATAAGGTTCTTTTTTTCTTTGCCGTCACCGACTATAAGAATTTCTCCGTGGATTTTTTTTGCCGCTTTGACAAGATATTCAACTCCTTTATATTTTGTTAGTTTACCGGAAAAGAGAACGACCTTTTTGCCTTTGATATCAAGCTCCTTATCAATAGATTTTGTGTCCACTCTGACAAAACGTTCGATGTCTACACCACCAGGTATGACACGCATATTTTTTTTAAATTCGGTGCCAAACACTTTGAGTGTCCAATCCTTTGTATATTTTGAATTCGGAACGATCCTTTTTGCTTTGCGAAGAGCATCTATTGTGAGCGCGATATAGCGTTTGTTTTTTTGAGCGGTGGGGAGTTCTGAACCGTGAACCGTGACAATGTAGGGGATTTGATAGACGGACTTTATAAAACGGGATGCCCATGAAAACGGGTATGCATGATGAACATGAATGATATCGGGTTTGAAATCTTCAACTGCATTCACTGCAGACTCCATAAATGCTTCGTGAATGCGAAGAATATCACGGTTGGAAATATCCGAATAAAGTTTACAGTTTGGCCATTCTGGGTGTCCGGTGAAAGCTACTCGGAAAGGCATTTTGAGAGGGTAAAGCTTGACGCCGTTTATGGGGCGATCATCAGGACAAACGACAGCTACTTTATGTTTTTTGTTTACTGTTTTTGCAAGATAACGTGCGTAGGTGCCGGAACCGGATCCGTAAAAAGGGAAAACCAAAAGATAGAGTATCTTCAATTTTTGGTTAAACATTTCAGTTATTATATCACACGCTCATATTCTAAGTTCTCAATCGAATCCGAACAGTCGTATTAGAATGTTCGGATATGAAAAACCATATAAAGATCAATAAAAAGGAACGCGGAGTTATTTCACGAATGTTGGCTCAAGGCAAGAAAGTTCGAGAGATTGGACGGTATCTGTGCCGGTCACCATCAACAATCAGTGATGAAATTGCAAGGAATCAAGTATGGAATGGTGAAAGGTTTATCTATGATGCAATAGTCGCACAGGAGGAGTACGAGACTAGGAAATCTAAAGCAGGCAAACGTGCACAATTAAAGAACCAGTGGCTCTACCAATACACGGTTGATCATTTACAACTTGGTTGGTCACCAGAACAGATATCAGGAAGATTGAAACGGGAACATCCATTAATCAAATCAAGAACTGTTGGAATGGAGACAATATATCGATATATTTATGATCCAAAAAACAAGGATTATGCCTTATGGGAATATTTACCCCGCGGCCAGAAGAAACGGAGGAAACAAAAAGGGAGAAGTGTTCATACGAGTCATATCAAGGCGAGAATATCAATAAGTAAGCGCTTATCTAAAGTAAACAACCGAAAAGAGTTTGGCCATTACGAAGGTGATACAGTTGAAGGACGACGGTCTATTGGAGATGGAATCCATACTGAAGTAGAGCGCGTATCACGGATGTTGTTTGCAAAAAAGATAGATAAAATTAATTCTGAAGAAGCGATCAAAGTTCAGATTAAAATCTTTGGTCACTTACCCAAACAAGCAAGAAGATCGGTCACCTTAGATAATGGGAGGGAAAATCATCTCCATATGCAATTAACAGAAGTATTACAAATGAGCACCTATTTTTGTCACCCCTATGCATCTTATGAACGAGGAACTAATGAAAATACCAATGGACTCTTACGTCGGTATCTACCAAAACAAACTAACTTTTCAACCCTTACCCAAGAAGAGCTTGATGAGATAGTTTTGGAGATTAACACCAGACCAAAGAAAGTGTTAAAATATCAGACGCCACTTGAAGTTTTTACCAGTTATTTAATTAACTGTTCGGATTCAACTTAGAATTCAGGTATCATGCGGCTTTAAGACAAGAAATTAGTCGTTCAATAATTTTAGGAAAAATATTTTGCAATAAATTTTTTTCTTCAGACGTAAAATTTTGTAAAACATATTCTTCTCCGTTTATTCTTTTATCGACCCGATTATCGACGCCGATTCGCACACGCCAAAAATCATTTGTCTTAATTGTATTTTCTATAGAGTTTATGCCGTTATGAACTTTTGGCCCTACACCAAGCTGAATTTTAAAATTACCTAAGCGGAGATCGAGGTCGTCGTGGACGATGAGAAGCATTGGAACTTGGAGCTTGGAGCTTGGAACTTCAGAAAGTCCATTTTTATTTGTAATTAATTTCTTCACGGCTTCTCCGGAGCGGTTCATGTAAGTTTGCGGCTTGGCGAGAATTGTTTGGAACTTGGAACTTGGAGCTTGGAACTTAACTTCAGCTATTTCTAATAAAAGATATTTATCGTACTTCCATGGTTTGACTACTTCGGAATTTTTATAAAGATAATCCACAAACATAAAGCCGGCGTTGTGGCGATTGTTTTGGTATTTTTCTCCCGGATTACCAAGACCGACGATTAGTTTCATGCTACTATTATAGTTGATAAACAAGATTTGGAACTCATAGCTCATAACTTGGAACTCATAGCTCATAACTTGGAACTCATAGCTCATAGCTTGGAACTCATAGCTCATAACTTGGAACTCATAGCTCATAACTTGGAACTCATAGCTCATAGCTTTGTAATAATGTATTAATTCTATTCATGGAAAAGAGTAAAAAAAATAATTTTCATGATGATCTAAAGGAGTATATGGATCAACTTGTGACAAATGTATATATAGTCACAAAAAGCTTTCCAAAGGAAGAAGTTTATGGAATCACTTCGCAATTGAGAAGATCAGCACTTTCCATCATTTTAAACTATATTGAAGGCTATGCTCGGCACAACAAAAAGGTTTATAAAAACTTTTTAGAAATATCTTTCGGATCTTTGAAAGAAACGAAATACCTTCTTTATTTTTGTCATAAAATGAAATACATTAATGATAGAGACTATTATCCCTTGCATGAATTGACAGAGAACATAGGCAAGATGCTTTGGGGTGTTATTAACAAAATGTAAATAAAAAGCTCTAAGCTCAAGCTATGAGTTCCAAGTTATGAGCTATAAGCTATAAGTTATACGTTATACGTTACACGAATATGGCAAAATACGTTCCGGACATCATGTCGCGGCGGTGGGTGATCATCAGCACCGTTCGCACCAGTAGGCCGGATGAAAATCAGCAAACAAAAAAAGAGAAGACATCCAATGTCTGTCCGTTTTGTCCCGGTCATGAAGACATGACCCCCGGAGAAGTTTTTCGGATAGGTGAAGGAGGAATAGATGAACCCGGATGGAAAGTGCGGGTTTTCCCAAATAAATATCCGATCACCGATTTCCACGAAGTCATTGTACATAGTCCACAAGAAGACCTTGATTTACACGAACTTTCTATCGAGCAGATGAAGTTCATTTTTCAGGCATACCGGCAAAGATACAACTATTATCGCGACAAAGGTCAGGTCATCATATTTTGCAATCGAGGAGAGCATGCCGGAGCTTCAATAAAGCATCCCCATTCTCAACTTGTCGTCATACCTTTTCAAATAAATCTTGATACTTTGAGAAAAGAGCCGCTAAATAATATCGTAGAACAAAATGATTTTTACAATATTTACTGTCCGGATTTTTCGCAGTGGCCGTACGAGGTGTGGATTGCGCCCAAAGATGAATCCTCTGTTTTTGGTGATATAAAAGATAATGAAATAGAAGATCTTGCAGAGATATTTCAAACTATAATGAAGCGCCTTCGTCAATTACACACAACACGTAGTAAAACACACGAGGATTTCAGCTACAATTTTTATATCCATCCCAAAGAAAACTGGTATTTACGTATAATCCCCAGATTTGTGTATCGGGCCGGATTTGAACTTGGTACCGGACTTTCGGTCAATATCAGCGATCCCGAGGACGTCGCCAAGGAACTGCGCAGCAAGGATGAGGAAGTGAAAAGAATAATGCAAAAACTAGAACAGGTGAAGAAGAGGAAGATTTAAAAATCAGAAACTTTTCATGACGGATCTCGGACTCTTACTTTGTCAATAGAAATTTGACAATCAAATACAAATATGAGAAAATGAACACATATGTTTACTCAAAGTACTATACCAGTACGGGATATATTAAGAGACTACAAAAAAGTTTTTGATAGGGTAAAAAAATCCGGCAAAGGTGTAGTGGTTATTAGGGATAATATCCCACAAGTAGCAATCATTAGCCTTGAAGAGTACGAAAAAATTCAACTTGATAATTTGAGAAACGATGCAATCAAAGAATACAACGAGGGCAAAACAAGAAGTATTGATACCAAAGAAGACTTAGAAAATTACTTTAATGAAGCAGAAAGTACGTAATCTCCATGACAAAACTTAGATTATCTTCACATTTTTTAAGAGCTCACAGGAAATACATTAAAAACAATAAAAAAAACAATGAGGCAGTAAGAGAAGCTTTGCGTACATTAGTTGAAAATCCCCGTCATCCCGGACTTAATATTGAGAAACTTATAAATTCTGATGTATGGAGTATTCGACTTAGTCGTGGTGATCGAATATTTTTTACATGGATTAGTAAAAATACTGCTCTTCTTCTTGATATAGGCAAGCATGATAAGTACAGAATTATGGTATAAAAAACTTGCGGAGTTAAAGAAGAGGAAGATTTAGGTTTGGGGAGGATTATAAACATCAGATGACGCAGGAAGCTCCGTTACTGGTAGGCCACCTTGATCACCAGCCACAGCAAATGGAAGAAATATTATTCGATCCTGTGGTAACTCATCAAAAATACCGTCATGCGGTCTTGCGGATAAAGCACCTTTTTCAGGTAATGGAAAAGCTGCTCTTATTTCATCAGGAGATTTACCTTTAATATTGAAAGGATCAAGTACAAAACCGCCTCCATTGCCTTCGGTGCCAGTTTTCAAAGCAGCATAAAAACGCATTAATGCTTCAGGATCTTGAGCTGATTCAGAAAGCATACGTTGTAATTGTCCTGCTGCCATTGGTAGAATCACTGGAGCCAACATTGAATGAAACACAGCTCCATCAGTATGATTTTCCTGAAGAAGCGAAGCTACCGACTCGGGACTAGTATTTGGGATACCTCTAATAGATGCATCCGCCCCAGTAATCCATTTTGATAAAAAAGCCTTTTGTGCATTTCTAAAATTTCTTTCTGCCCGATCTGGATCGATAGGTGATAGACTTTCAACATCATTAGCAAAGGCGCTGTCATAAAAATGAACTGGACCCTTTTTTCTCATCGAAGCCGCGCGCTCCGCTGCTGCTTGCCATATATCCCGTCTTGCCTCTTCAAGTTCGAGCTCATCATAAACGGCCTGCTCGACGTCAGCATAGGGTTTGTAGTCTTCGGCAGTTACGCTAAGTATTTCTGGTCTTGGAGGTAATATAAGTTTGGGATTTTCATGATGACCATTGGTACGTTCTTCAAGTCGACCGAGAATACGTTGTAGTTTGGGATTTGGATCATGATTTGAATTGTGTGGTGTTGGTTCGATGTCGGACATAGTGACAATTTAACCTCCTGATGAACGCATAATCATTAATACCATAATAGCAGCTACTGCTATACCGCCATATTTACCCATAGCTTTTGCACCCTCCAACAATTTTCTCATTCTTGTCTGTTCTTCGGGTGCCATGCCCGCAATTTTTGCTTCAATCATTTCGTCAAGTGAACCAGTGAGATCGCCATTTTGAAGGAATTCGTTTATCTTGCCAATATGTTCGCTTGAAACCTTACCTTCTCCGATGAAATCAAAAAATTGTTGCAGTGATTGAGGATCTTCGATAAGCTCCAATGCCTTCCCTAGTTTTTCTTTATCTGTTCGTAGTTTTTTTAATTCGTCTTCAATTATTTCTTCCTGTGTAGTTCCGCGGACAGCTGAAAGCTGTTGCAATTTAACATTGATCGCCTGATCAACTTGAGCTATTGATGTTTGGATATCAAGTGGTGCGCAGAAAGACATAACATCAGCAAAGTCTTGCGAAGTTGCCTCAGTGTGATCGGCCAATCTGACTAAGATCTCTTGACGTCGTTTGTTATAAGATTCAATTTCGTTGATCTTATCTTGATCTGCCCCCTCGGCTGCTTTTTTTTCGGGTGCCTTTTTTGCTACAAATGTAGTCAATGACTCCGTTGTGACAACTTGCGATCGTTCTGCCTCTTTAATTGTTGCATCATCAAGTGTTTTTACATCTGGATTTTCCAGTGATTGAATATGATTTGCTGCAACAGCTCGTTGAGCGGTTACTTTAAAAGCGGATAGATAAATATCTTTACGTGAAGATACCAGTGCAGTTGTCACAACTCTTGCTGGAACGTCTTGTTCTTGACCGCTAGATAACTTACAATGATAAAAAGCGACTTGCTCACCTTGACCATTTTTTTTAATGATACGTTCTGTAATAAGCTCTATCAAATCACCATTTTCCTGATCCGGTACCCATTCGTTGTTAATTTGGCTTACCTTAACCGGGCTGCCGCCAAAACTTACTCCACCATGAAGTTGTGGTATTTGAGTATAATCACGTGGAGTTAAATCATGTTCTTCTCGAAACATATTGCCGTATTGGAGAAAAGAGTTTTCTTCTGCAGTAAGAGTTTTGCCTGAAGATTGTTTTTGGGAAACCTCATTTATTTTTCTCATCATGCCTCTTCGAAAGATCTTTTGTTGTTCCTCTTTACGTTTTTCTTCGGTAGGTAAGATTCGTTCAGATTCTACAGAATTTGTACCATTTACTCCTGCAGACACTGGTTGTTCGGGTATAGCGTCTTCACCTGCGGTAGTTACAGGTTGGTCCAGATTGATGATTTTTGGATTTCCGGCTCCAGAGGAACCTTGCAAAGGTTGAGCCGGGTTAGCCGCTGTGGTAGTCCTCAACTCATCGATCGGTGCATCCGCTCTTCCTACGATAATTTTTCCCTGATCTTGTGTTGATCCTGCATTTTCCATATCTTATTAATGATTATAGTTGTACGCGAAAATGAAATCAATTACAATGATTTAATATGGCAAATGAAGCTGTTGGAGCTGACGCTAGTCTTATACCCGCGTCTGCTGCCGTAGAGCAAGCTAATGCTCAAAAACAAGAGGGCATCGGCCTCAAATCGGTGGTAGAAACGCAACGAAAAGCTTCGACTCACCAAGAAAGAATAGCCTGGGCGGAAAAGATATTTGGCCGGGCTGAAATATCAGGTACGACTCGTAACACTTATGCGAGTGTTCTTGCCGAAGAATACAACGATACCCACGACGTCATCGCGGGTATTAAGGTTATTCAAAATTTGACACCCGAACAAAGAAACCAAAAGCTTGAGGATGCAGGGATAGAAGAATGGCAATATAAGATGTTTGAAGTGATGAGTCATGAAACGGCAAAAGTTCATAAAAAAATGGATTGGGGTAAAGCGACTCCCGAGGAAAAAATTGCTGCGTATCGGACAGTTTTTGCTAGATTTTTGAATAATAAAAATACAGCTAAGGAATGGACTTTGGCTGCAATGTTGGCAACACAGCAACGTATCATGGCATTACAGCTGACGACTGGCGCAGAAGTAGATGTGAAAAAAAAAGCCGACAGGGTCAAGCACGTAGCACCTCGCACAGCGATAAGTCCTTTCGGAGCAGAAATAACAACTACAAGTTCATTAGAACCTCAAGCAGAAAAAAGGTCGATTGTAGGAAAAATTGTTAGATTCCCTGTAAGTCTAGCCAAATTACCGTTTCGTGGAGCATATCAGTTATATAAGGATGCATATACAGCGGAGGGAAGAGCCAGGATAAAAGAACGAAATGATTTTTGGAATTTGACACAAAAAAAACTTTTTAGTGATACCGAGGTAAAAATAGATAAGAAAGCCGTTTTTGATCCAGACCGGACCATCCAGGGGGCTAAACTAGACGAGCGGCAAATTAAATACGCCAACAGATTCAAATCAGATTTTCAGGATGCCCGCGGCAACAAAGATCCTCACGGCAGGATAGAGAAGGAATTACTGCGTCTTAGTCAGGCTCAGGCTGAAACAGCATGGAGTTTGTTTGGGACACAATTTCGTTATGGCCAGGATTTAAATATTATAAAGGATGGTCGTTTAACAAAACCCGGATTCAAAGCGATGGATACCGGTGTAGAAGGAGTGGGGATACTTGATATACACTTTGACACCAATGATAATACGAATGCTCGTTTGGCCGAGCTCATGGAACTGGCTGCAAAACGCCAAGCACCTGAAATAGCCCAGCGCGAACGTGAAGATTTGGATAAAAGTGTTGAACAGCAGATAAAAAATCTTGAGACTCGAACTACTCCAAAAGACCGTACAAAACTCAAACAAACAGAGCAGGTCAGTCTTGGTCAATTTGAAGGCGATTTGAAGCAACAGGAGTCGAATCTTTTCGAACTTGAAGAATATGCTAAATTAGGTACAAATAGAACTCAACTGGATAGAGAAAGAGCCGATCTCGAAAGGACCGCCTCCGAGGCAATAACTGCAAAAGCGACTGGTGTAGCGGCAGCGACAACGGCAAAAATAAATGCTAAAACCGAGGTAACTGGACTTGAAAGGCAACAAGACACTATCTTACCTCAAAAACGAACAAGACTTGAATTGGAAATCACTACGAAAATAGAAGCAAAGAAAAATCATGAAGCTCAAATTGATCAATTAAGTCTCCAATTTGCTAAAGACGCTGCAGAACTACCAGGAATCCAAAGTCGCATACAAGAGATAAATGCTGAAATTTTAAGGATAGAACAAACTGCCGCTGGTCATTTTTTACAAAGACCTAATTTATCAGCCGAAAATGCACAAAAAAAGAAAGAAAGAGAAGAAGAACGCGAGGGCTTAATAAAAAAACAGAACAACATTGTTCATAGTAAAATTCCCGCTGAAATTGTTTTTCATAGAGAACAAAGTCGGCTTGCTGAACAAAGGATACAAGATATTGAAACAACCGTGTTAAAACAAGTTGATGATGAATTAGCAGCTGTGCAAATAGCTCTAATTGATAAGAAAGCTACTCTCTCCAAAATGGAGGCAGAAGAACGAAAACAACAAAAGCTTGTCGACGATCATGACGCATCTCTCAAAAGGATAGAAGCTATAGATGAAGAGATAAAACAGTTGGTTAAGAAACAACAGGATATAGAGGTAAAACACGGTTCAGGCAGCGGAATAGCGATTGTCCCTGCCGATTTGGCCACAAAAACAGAAGCTGCCCGTCAGGAAAAAGAGCGACTTCAAAGAGAAATACGCGCTATCACAGGCGAGCCAACCATTGCTGATACTCGTCAAAAAGAGGTTCTCGAAATATATCGTGAAATGGTGTTGAAATCTGAAAAGTGGGATGAAATACAGAGCCGGCTGTTGGATCCTCATTTTGCGAATAGACCTAAAGGGGAAAAGACATATGTAAGCGATACTTTGGAGCTTGCTATGAGTAATCGTCCTCACGTGCCACCGGCATATTTGGAAGCTATCCGTATTTTTGCAGGAGACGAGGCTCTGGTACCGACGCCAGAGGGTGTAGCATTGTATGAAAAGATCACTAAACTTATTACACCGGAGATATTTATGCGGGCTTATCTTAAAGAAGGATCAAACAGGAGAGGTGTAATGGAGAAGTCGCTTGGCAATCTTCCTGCTGATGTTGATATTTTTGATGAAAGATTCCAAGCGGGTAGAATCCGTGAAGTCATGGCAGGATCGATAGATTATCAATTTATTAATGATGTACATGATTTGCTAAAGTCACGAGCAGATAAAAAAAATCAAACACTAGGCAGGATGGGGGAAACAGAACTGACTAGTCATGAAAATATAAAAGCTAACCGCATGAAAGAAGATGATATCAAGGGAATAGTCAGTCAAAATGAAACCGATCTTGGTGATGAAGTCGAAGTAAAAAAGCGAGCATACGCTCCGGTAAGAGAAACCAGCAGAACTACATCCGAGGGAGCTTTGGTAACTCTAATAACTGCGCATGGATTTGCAGGTACTTTTGATCAGGAAGGATTACAAGCAGGGAGACAATTACTCAATCTTAGTCGTAGAAATTCGGTAACTCCGATTGTAGGATCCCAACTTGTTGATGCAAGCGGTGCGCGTACAGTTCTCGGTGTTAAGGTGACTACGGTTTTACAAAATAATGGTTTTATTAATCCTATGGCACTAGCTGGGATGGGCGGAGATCAGCTTGCCGAAGTAGCAAACGGCTTGCGCCAATATTACCAAAGATATGGTGAGGCACAAAATAGACCTACAGCGGAAGATCATACACAGAGAGCTACTGATATAATACGTCCATTTCTTGTACGAGGTGACGAAACTCCAGGACGTATGAATGAAGGAGCAATGCTTGGTTTGATATTAGCCCGTGCCAATAGTTCTTTATTGACCGATATCGAATATGCTTTTACGCAGTTAAAAGCACAAGATACCGAATGTACAGTTGCGAATTTATTAAGGTACTTACCGAATAACGAAAATAGAAAACAGATCAAAGATCTTGTAAGTGATACAGAAAAGGGGATTTTGCGATCTTACAAAATAGTGAGACGCACAAGACATAATCTACCTAAGGCTTCAAATGTTCGAGATATTCCGTTTGGAGTTCTTGGTGATTTTATTGAGACGACATTTAATAATTCATATACTCCACAGACAACACCAAGACAGACTCCGCAACATATTATCAACGAGGCCGAAGCTCTAAAAAATTTGATAAACTCACAGCTTGATGAAGGCGATTATAAAAGAAAGCCCGAAGAACTTAGCCAGCAGTTTTGGGGTCTCGCAGGGGATGATTTGGTTGTGGCGTTGGAAAGATACAATGTTCATCAGCCAGATAGTTCGAGATTGGCACAAATATATGCCCAGCGTATAGAACAATATAGGAAAACAAAGTTGGTACAAAAATTTTAGTTCCATAAAATATGAAAAAATTGACAACCTTGGAAATTATCAGAGCACTACCGATAGACTTGAGTATAAAAGAGAAGTTGCAAGCGAACTATAGTTCTCTTGATGAATATACCAAGCTGCAAATCAGTGAGGTTTGTTGGAATGCTTTTCATCAAATGAAACGCCGCATTGAGGATTATTGGCAAGATCGAATAACTTCCGAGATAGCAAACGGTCATAGGAAAGCAGATGTCGATCTAGACCAACAGCTTTATAATGAGGTTTGGAATGAAATAGAGAATAGGATAGAAGGTAAGGTTGAAGATAATAGTAAATTGGCTTCGATTCGTGAACAGCTAGAACAACTTATGAAGCCACAGGAAATATAATAGTCTACGTTCCAAACTTATGCCAGAGCAAACATTATACACTCCTCAAGCTGAAATCAATACTGCAAAAATTAAAGGCTACACTCCACTTCCGGAGTCGTTATTGGCTCAAATCCAAACTCCGGTCGGACTTGGACGAACCAGTCCAGAACGATTGGCAGAGTTGATGAAGCTACCAGACGCACAGGGAAATTATGCACAACGTACCAACCCAACTACACAATCGAGTTTAACACAGGAAGAGATTCGAGCTGTTTTAGCTACAGCAACAGTACAGACTCATCGACGATCTAGACAACAAAGAGGTGGTCTGAATACTCAAGAACAACAACCTCCAACTACGTCAGAACCACAGCCTCCTGCTCCTTTAGCTGAACCAGTTCCAGAAGTCATAGAGCGTGAAATGGAGGGATTGAATGACCAAGAACGCGCACTTGCAATGCACAAATTTCGTAATATTCAAGGTCCAAAAGATTCGCCCGATAACATTTATACCATGCTTGCAGAGTTAAAAAAAATACGTCGGATGCCTCCTGCACCACCAGCAACACCTCTGGAAGCTTCAAACCCTCCTGCTACCCCAAGTCCACCCGAAGAACCAGATGAACTTGATGAATCAGATCAATCCGCTGTTTCAGTTGTTTCCGATGAACCCCAGGCTGGATCTGATGACGGTGAAGCTTCTGTCACTACAGATGATGAAATTGATGAAAAGAATGAAGATTTAGAGCATCCAGAGTCATTAGATGAAAAATATTATCCAAATGAAAGGAAGGATAAATCATTAAATATTGAAAGTGAGGGAAATTATGAGAACTTATTATTAGAGCAAAGATTAACAAATCAATACGAATATATTCGGCAAATAAGTGAAAGGTATACTGTTAGTAATTTAGAATCAGTTATTCGTCAGACAAGGTTAGGTTCAGAATCGGATCAAAATTTTTACAAGATGCAAAGAGAAGCAATCAGGTTGCAATCTTTTTTGTATTCACTTAATGCTGTTCCACGT
>MFZZ01000023.1:29390-32204 GCA_001789555.1 Candidatus Roizmanbacteria bacterium RIFCSPHIGHO2_12_FULL_38_13 | reverse complement strand
CGTCATTAACTTTAAGTTCACCGCGTTCAACGCGTCCGGTAACGACTGTGCCACGACCGGCAATAGTAAAGACGTCTTCGACAGGCATCAAAAATGGCTTATCGATCTCACGCTTTGGTTCCGGTACGTAATCATCGACAGCTTTAATAACATCCTCGATGGCTTTCATTGATTCCGGATCGTCAGCAAGTGCTTTGAGAGCCGAACCACGAATAACAGGCACTTCATCACCGGGATATTTGTATTTTTTAAGCAAGTCACGAACTTCCATTTCAACAAGATCAACTATCTCTTTATCTTGAACCATGTCGACTTTATTGAGAAATACGACGATAGCAGGTACGTTTACTTGTCGTGCAAGAAGAATATGTTCTCTTGTCTGTGGCATTGGGCCGTCTGGAGCAGAAACGACGAGAATAGCACCGTCCATCTGGGCAGCACCCGTGATCATATTTTTGATGTAATCTGCATGTCCCGGAGCATCAATATGGGCATAATGGCGCTTGTCAGTTTCGTATTCAGAGTGATGAATATTGATGGTGACTCCGCGAGCCTTTTCCTCGGGAGCTTTATCGATTTCCTCGTATTTTAAAAATTTGGCTTGACCTTTTTTCGATAATACGTAATGAATTGCCGATGTAGTTGTAGTTTTACCGTGATCTACATGACCTATAGTACCGATATTCAAATGAGGTTTGTTTCGCACAAATTTGCCTTCTGCCATAGATATTTAAAGAAAATAATAAATGATAATTCTTGAAACTCAATAAAAATACTCTGGAAACTTTTGGTGGAGTATGCAGAAATGATAAAATGTGTTGCCTCAAAAGTCAAGACCTATTTTTCCCTAACAGTCTGCAAGCTATAATTATCTATGTTACAATAAATACCCCATATGCAGGCTAACAACTACAAACTGAACACAAATCAGAAAGCTGCAATAAGCTATAACAATGACCCTCTTCTCATCGTTGCCGGAGCGGGAACTGGCAAAACGACTACTCTTGTTGAAAAAATAAAGTATCTGATCACTAAAAAAAAGGTTCGTCCCGAGGAAATACTGTGTCTCACTTTCACTGAAAAAGCAGCTTCCGAGATGGAAGAAAGAGTCGATATAGCCTTGCCTTATGGTTTTTTTCAGATGTGGATCAGTACATTTCATGCATTTGCCGATGAAGTTCTAAAGCGCGAGATCAATCATATCGGTTTAAATCCAGCATATGAACTCATGACTAAAGCCCAAACGATACTATTTTTTAAAGATCATCTTTTCGAGTTTAATTTAAAATATTTTCGGCCCTTGAGCAATCCGGCCAAGTTTATCGAAGGCTTGCTCCAGCATTTTTCCAGACTTCATGATGAGGACGTAAGTCCAGAAGAGTATATTAAATGGGTGAAATCGCTACGAAGGACGAGCAAGTCTACGGGGGACAAGGAGGAAAAAGAAAAACTGACGGAGCTAGCTCAAACTTATGAAAAATTTCAGCAAATAAAAATCAAGCATGACGTAATGGATTTTGACGATCTGATTTATTATCTACTCAAGCTTTTCCGGAAAAGACCAAATATTCTAAAACAATATAAAAAACAGTTTAAATACGTGCTGGTCGACGAGTTTCAAGATACTAATATCGCCCAATATGAACTGATAAAACTGCTTTGCCCAAATAAAACAAAGCCAAAGTTGACTGTCGTCGGTGACGACTCACAGGCGATTTACAAGTTCAGAGGCGCGTCTGTTTCAAACATCATGTCATTTATGCATGATTACCCTCATGCAAAACAAGTGACCTTGCTTGATAACTACAGGTCCAATCAAAACCTGCTTGACCACGCCTATAAACTTATAAAAAATAATGACCCTGACACACTTGAAGCAAAGTTAGGAATATCAAAAGAACTGAAGAGTCATAAAAAAAATATAAAAAATTCTGTCGAACTCACACTGTTTGAGAACGGTGATGCCGAGGCACAGTGGGTAGCAAATACTATCAAAGAGCTAACGAAGTCAAAGAAATATGCATATCGTGAATTTGCTATTCTTGTCCGAGCCAATAGTCATAGTGGAATATTTGTGAACACTCTTTTGAGAAACGGAATTCCCTATCAGTTTTTGGGGCCGGGAACACTTTTTAAACAAAGCGAGGTACGTGACCTCATAGCTTATCTCAAGGTGATAACCAAACTTGAGGATAACGTATCACTATATAGGCTTTTGAGTCTCGACCATTTTGAGCTGGACCCACAAGACATCATCCTGCTTATCGGATTTAGCAAAAAAACTTCACTGCCGCTTTTCCAGGCAATCGAAATATATCTATCATTTTTCTATCAGGACCTTTATACAAACGGCAATCATGTTTATAAAAAATACCTTCCGCTTCTCAAAGAAATCAGTCGCGAAAAACTGTATGAAATCTTGACCATGCTCAAAAGACATTTATCACGTGTAAAGAAGGATACTGCGCCCGAGCTTCTTTATTATTTTCTCGAGGACTCTGGAATGCTAAAAAAAATTACTAACACTCAATCAGAAAAGGATGAAAAGCGATTACTCAATATGACCAAGTTTTTGAATCTACTGAAACATCTTCACGATAGTCAGCGTGATTTTGATGTATTTAAGGCAGTCGAATATATAAACATGAGTCAGAACCTGGGCGAGTCACCGATTGCCGGCGATACCGACGTTGCTCTATCAAATGCCGTAAACATTCTCACTGTCCATGCAGCCAAAGGCCTGGAGTTTCCGGTTGTTTTTTTACCAAATCTTGTGAGCGGCAGATTTCCTACATACATGCGCCGCGAACAGAT
>MFZZ01000023.1:29261-29378 GCA_001789555.1 Candidatus Roizmanbacteria bacterium RIFCSPHIGHO2_12_FULL_38_13 | reverse complement strand
TGAACTCATAAAGGAACAACTTCCTGTTGGTGACTATCATCTTGAGGAGGAAAGGCGTTTGTTTTATGTCGGGCTTTCCCGCGCCATGGATTATGTCTTTCTGACAGCCTCTAAATT
>MFZZ01000023.1:25758-29213 GCA_001789555.1 Candidatus Roizmanbacteria bacterium RIFCSPHIGHO2_12_FULL_38_13 | reverse complement strand
AACCGTCGGGAAAGCGATGATAGAAAAGCAGGATTCGATACTGACCACAGAGAAAAGTCAATTAACAATATTCGATTTTAAAAAAATTGAACTCAAGGAATCTGCTTTGCAAATAAAACTTTCCCGGTTTTCCTACAGTCAACTTGAGATCTACGAAGTCTGTCCACTTCAATATAAATATCAGTATATTCTGAAAATTCCGACTCCACCTGCTGCCGCGGCATCTTTTGGAAGCACTATCCACACTGTTCTTCAGAAGTTTTATGAGGCATTTATCAACGATCGCACCATAGGTAAAGAAAAAATGCTTGAGCTACTCGAAATCTATTGGGATCCGGGAGGATACGACAACAAAAGTGCCGAAAATTACTCAAAAAAACAGGCCAAAGAGATGTTAACTAACTATTTTGAAAAAATCCATAAACGCGACGTTGTTATCAAAAATCTGGAAAAACTTTTTAAGATAAAAATCGATGATAAAACATATCTAACCGGAAAAATCGACAGAGTTGATACTAAACCAGGTGAAGTGATCGAAATCATCGACTACAAAACCGGCAGAAAACCCGAAGATAAAATCATCCAAAAAAGCCTGCAGCTTTCGATTTACGCACTGGCTGCGACCAACAAAGGACTTTATGATAAACATCTTGATAAGGTTGAACTTACATTCTATTATCTGCAAACAATGGAAAAAATGACCTTAAAACGCGAGGAAAAAGATCTCGATCAGGTTAAAACACGCATCATGACCGCGATCACTAATATGCGAGCCGGTAAATTTGCGCCGCGTGTCGGACTGCACTGCAAATACTGTGCCTTCCTCATGATATGTGAAGCAGGCAGTAATTATGTTGCAAGAACGGCATAAAGCTAACTACTTTTTTTCAACCATTTAACCCCCAGATAAACAAGCGGTGTTTCGATGACAGACATACTGCATTTGAGTAACCAGTATGGGATAATGAGACTGATCAAAAATGAAGTATTGTCGCCAAAACCACGATCTAAAGCATAAAACGCCAGCGTCATAAACACCGTGGTGTCAATCAACTGGGCGATAAAATTTGAGGCATTATTGCGAAGCCAAAGCTTTGACTTTCCAAGCTTTTGACGGATTTTGCTGAAAATGTAAATATCCAGAAAATCTGCAAGGGCAAAAGCAGTGAGACTTGCGAGCGAGATGCGTGCCGATTTTCCGAAAACCGTGTCGTAAGCACTTTCAGTTTCTGCAAATCTTTTTGATGGAGGCAGACTTATCGCAAGCATTATAAATATAAATAATAGACCTATCGTAAGCAAACCAGCTCGGACTACACTTCTTGCCCTCTCTGGCCCATAGACCTCAACAATCACGTCGTTGATTGTAAAAAGAAGCGGAATGAGAAATATACCGACACTTGCGGTCAATTTATAGAAACCGAGATCTAAAATAGAAAAAGACTTTGGACCCATAAGCTCGGCAACAATAACGCCGAAAATATATACGGAGACTAGAAAATCCATTTTTTCGATTTTGAACATAATAAATAAGTGTTAATGAATAATTAAGAAAGGTTTATACCGCGAATCCCGCCCTTGGCGGGAGTAGTGGTATTTGTTTGAAGTGCTTATTCTTATATTTCCATATTTTGCAACGATTATACTATAATTTTCGTCATGCTGAACTAGTTTCAGCATCCCTTTTTAGATCCTGAATCAAGTTCAGCATGACGCATGGCTACTATTTTGCAAGAAGATTGTATATCTCTCCGATTAGATATAAAGATCCGGTAATAACTATGTTTTCTTTATGATCCATCGCGCCTGCCAAAGCCGCTGTCAAATCGGGAATTACTTGATAATTTTTAACTGATAATTTTTCTAAAATTGCACCAATTTTTTTAGGGTCTTCCGAATAAAGTTGTCCCATCCCTTGATTCGTATTTTCAAATGAAGTTATGATTATGGTTTGAGCACAACAGGTAATGTGCTGCAAAATAGATTTGTAATCTTTACCTTTTTTAAATGAAATAAGAAAAATGAATTTTTGATTCGGATAAATTTTTACCAAACTTTTTATAAATGCCTCCATTTTCTGTCCATTATGAGCGCCGTCGATTATGAGCTGTTTTCCTTTATATTTTCGTATTTCCATTCTTCCAGGGATATGTATATAGCACAAACTTTTCCTAACTTTTGACATATAAATAAACTTCATGTGGTTATTCATAAAGGTTTTGAATGTGAGCAGCGCAAGAGCGGTATTTTCCGCTTGATACTCACCAAGCAAAGAAATTTCAATATTTTTTTCAATCTTATTATCAAACTCAAAATCGAAAGTAGTTTTTTTTTCGGTCAGGCGGATATTCTTAATATTTTCCTGTGGATCGAAACTGATGAGCTTGGCATTTTTTTTACTGGCCTCGTTTTTTATTTGTGTCATTACTTCTGGATCTTGTTTGAAAGTTATAACTGTATTTTGAGGCTGGATTATCTTGACTTTTTCCTGTGCTATCGATGTCAAGGTGTTTCCCAAAAATTCCATATGATCAAAACCTATTCGCGTGATCACAGCGATTTTATCCGAGGAAGTTACAGTGTTTGTGGCACAATACTGACCGCCCAAGCCAGTTTCCATGACAACGACGTCAACCTCTTCTTTGTCAAAAAGATAATATGAAAGTCCGATAATGATCTCAAAGTATGTCGGCTGACCGTACTTTGAAGCTTTCATTTTTTCTACAAATGGGATGATTTCGTCCAAATACTTACAAAAAAGGTCTTCTGAAATCGACTCCATGTTGATCTGAATTCGTTCGAGAATATCGTGTACATGAGGTGAAATACCCATCCCAACTGTTAAACCATGAGAATGTAATAATGTTGAAGTTATGTATGCGGTTGAACCTTTTCCTGAAGTTCCGGCAATGTGGATCACTTGTAACTTGTTTTGCGGATCGCCCAACAGTTGCATAAAATGTTTTGTTCGAGCATGCGCAAAAGAAGGCTCACCCCACTTGCTTGTTTTGGGGATAAAGCTTTCAAGATAGGCTTCGGCGTCGTGGTAGGTTTTGATTTTCATACAATGGGAGAATTTTATCATTGCATTTTTAAAAAGTACATGCTATCTTGTGTGTGTAAAACATGAAAATAAAGCAGGATAAGCAGATCTACACACTTATTAAAAAGGAGGAAAAACGCCAGAAGGAAGGCATAGAACTTATTCCTTCCGAAAATTACGCGTCAAAACACGTCCGTATTCCTCTATCCTCTCCTTTTGTAAATAAATACTCCGAAGGTTATCCTCACAAAAGATACTATGGTGGTAATGAAATAGTCGATGATGTCGAACTACTCGCACAAGAGAGGGCAAAAAAAATCTTTAGGGTGGTGCATGCAAATGTTCAACCATATTCGGGTTCTCCGGCAAACTTTGCAGTATATCTGGCAACTTGCAAACCTGGAGACACCAT
>MFZZ01000023.1:0-25711 GCA_001789555.1 Candidatus Roizmanbacteria bacterium RIFCSPHIGHO2_12_FULL_38_13 | reverse complement strand
TTATTTGATTATGCCGAGATTCGCCGTCTTGCAAAAAAACATAAACCGCGTCTCATCTGGGTTGGCGCAACTGCTTATCCATTGAAGTTTAATTACAAAAAATTTGCTGAAATAGCTGACGAAGTCGGGGCTTATCTTGCCGCAGACATTGCTCACGTTGCCGGTCTGATTGCAGGCGGCGCTCATCCATCTCCGGTCCCACACGTCCATATTGTTACAACAACGACTCATAAAACACTCCGCGGTCCGCGCGGGGCCATAATCATGGTGACTAAAAAAGGTCTAAAGAAAGATCCCGACTTACCAAAAAAAATTGATAAGGCGATTTTTCCCGGTCTTCAGGGAGGTCCACACGACAATACTACTGCGGCTATTGCCGTCGCACTGTACGAAGCCATGCAGCCATCGTTTAAAACATATGCCAAACAAATTGTAAAAAACTCCAAAGCTTTGGCCGCTGTACTTAAAAAAGGCGGTTACAAACTAGTCGGCAATGGCAGTGAAAATCATCTGATCTTGGTCGACTTGACACTTACTCACGGCGCCGGATCGGGATATTTTGCCGAATATGCACTGGATATGGTAGGTTTAACTATGAATAAAAACACAGTTCCCGGCGAAAAAAGCTCACCTTTTTATCCATCGGGAATACGCCTGGGAACTCCTGCTGCCACCAGCCGAGGCATGGATGAAAATGACATGAAGTTCATCGGTAGAACCATGATTACGGTTTTGGGACTTATAAAAGCCTATCAACTGCCGAAAAACAAAACCGAAAGAAAAGAATATTTTGCCAAATTCAAGCGTGAAATCAACAGAAATAAAGAAATCAAAGCACATCGTGCAAAAGTGAAAATGATGGCGACAAAATTTCCGATTCCATAAATAGTATAATTGAACCATGTCCAAAGGGTTGAAACTTCTTATTGGTGCAGACGTTTTACAACTAGCACTTTTTGCTTGGCGTTTTAACTCATTGCCAAAACAGGTCCCGCTTTTTTATTCAAGACCTTGGGGTGAATCACAGATTGCTGACATCTGGTATATCGTCTTACTTCCCATCATGATGCACTTAATCTTTTTTCTTAATAGCTACCTCAACAATCGATTTTTCAAAGAAGACAAATTGTTTACTCGACTGTTTGCTATTGCCAACTACTGCGTCATCGTAGCTTTTACGGGTATTTTTGTCAAAATTCTGACTCTGGTCACATAAGATCCAATTTATGAAAACGATATTAATCATCAGTGTTTCCGCGCTCATCTCAAGCATTGTTACGCCGCTTACTATCAGGCTGGCAAAAAAATTTAGCCTGGTTACAGACAAAAAACGCAAGCACCCGGCTCACACTCACACTGGAGTAATACCCAGAGCCGGAGGTATACCGATCTTTGTGTCTCTTCTAATAGGCTCGCTTATTTTTTTGGAAATTAACAAAATCATATCCGGCATTCTCATCGGCAATGCTTTATTGCTTTTAGTCGGACTTTTGGACGACAAATATGACCTGTCTCCTTACACAAGATTTTTTGCAAACATTCTCATTGCCGCAGTAGTCGTCAGTTTCGGACTTGGGATTCCATATGTTTCCAATCCTTTTGGCGGAGTGATCAGACTCGATCTTTGGAGGTGGAGTTTTGATATCTTTGGAACCCACAACATTCTGGTGTTTGCTGACTTGGTTGCCATAATCTGGCTTGTTTGGACTATGAACATGGTCAACTGGAGCAAGGGTGTCGATGGCCAGCTACCGGGATTTGTGGCAATCACTGCGTTTTTTTTGGGCCTTTTATCTCAACGCTTTGTTGCCCATGATATCAGAGCATTAAGCGTCACCTATTTATCGTTCATAGTAACTGGCGCATATCTTGGCTTTTTGCCTTATAATTTTTTTCCCCAGAGAATTATGCCGGGTTACAGTGGCGGAGCAATGGCGGGATTTCTACTTGGAATTCTCGCGATTTTATCATTTGGAAAAGTTGGTACGGCAATACTGGTTCTGGCTATTCCAACAATAGATGCTGTTTATACTATCTTGCGCCGTATTCATAACAAACAGTCTCCGTTCCGCGCCGACTGGGGACATTTTCATCATCGTCTCATCGAGATCGGCTGGGGCAAAAGAAGGATCGCCATATTTTACTGGATCATCTCTTTTATTTTAGGAACCTCTAGTCTTTTTCTGAATGGCCTCCAAAAACTGCTGGCTTTTATGACAATCGGTCTCGTCCTCCTGATCTTTATTATCATCATGCAAAGGATAAAGCAGGAAGATTTGGTAAAATAGATTGTCATGAAAATCACTTTAGGTATCAGTTCCGGCATTGCTGCGTACAAAATCCTTGATCTTGCAATAATCCTGAAAAGCAAAGGTCATGATGTTAACGTCATCATGACTCCAAGCACCACAAAAATGATATCTGTCAAAGAAATCGAAAAGATAACCGGAAATAAAGTTTATGTAAAACTTTTTGAGGATGATTTTGACTATAAAAAGATTTTAAAAGACAGGAAAGTTGACCATATCGATATTGCCAAAAATACTGATTTGTTTGTTATAGCCCCTGCGACAGCAAATACTGTCGCCAAACTCGCAAATGGGATAGCTGATGATTTTCTTACGACGACTGTTCTGGCTACTACGTCCCCTATTTTGATCTGCCCGTCAATGAATACTAACATGTGGTTCCACTTTGCTACACAAAAAAATATTGAAGAACTAAACAGATATGGTTACTACGTTATGGATCCCGAAAGTGGCGAACTTGCCTGCGGTACCGAGGGTTTGGGAAGATTGCCAAAGATCGAAAATATTGCCAAGGAAGCCGAAAAGATTTTAAATCTTTCAAAAAATCTA
This sequence comes from Candidatus Roizmanbacteria bacterium RIFCSPHIGHO2_12_FULL_38_13, assembly GCA_001789555.1. Lineage (GTDB taxonomy): Bacteria > Patescibacteriota > Microgenomatia > UBA1406 > GWC2-37-13 > CAYNLS01. Next base: position 22,853 of record MFZZ01000023.1, on the reverse strand, counting down.
AAAGGGGAAAAAATCGTTATTACAGCCGGAGGCACTATTGAGTCTATTGACTCGGCAAGGGTAATAACTAACCGTAGCTCTGGAAAAATGGGAGTTGCAATCGCCGAAGTCGCCTACAGACAAGGCGCAGACGTTTTACTTGTAAGATCCAAATCGTCTATTAAAACTTATCTGCCAATAAAACAAAAGATTTTCCTGACCGCAAAAGATTTAGAAAAAATTCTTGAAAAAGAAGTTGTAAATTTCGACGTTATAATCCATACAGCTGCGGTGTCTGACTTTACTACTGAAAAATTGGAAGATAAAATCGATAGTACGAAAACATTTACTCTGAAATTAAAGCCGACAAAAAAAATCATCAATGAGATAAAAAAATGGAATCCGTACATAAAACTTATCGGTTTTAAGGCAGTTCATGGAATCGATCAAACAAAATTGAAACAAGCTGTTCAGGAAAAATTTAAGCAAACAGAAGCTGATTATTTAATTGTGAATGATATTAGTCGAAACGACGTGGGATTTGACACCGATGACAATGAAGTGTATATATTTTCGAAAAAGGAAATGGTTAAAAAAATTGAAAAGACAGCAAAAAAGGAAATTGCGAAACAAATTATTTCGGTTACGAGCGATAAAAACATATGAAATACTTTATAAAAACATTCGGGTGCCAGCAAAATGTTGCCGACTCCGAACGAGTGGAGCAAGCTTTCCAGAACCGCGGCATGACTGTGGCTAAAAACTACTATGACGCAAATTACATCATCATCAACACCTGCATGGTCCGTGAAAGTGCGGAAAACAGAGTCTTTGGACTTGTAAATAATTTAGGAAAAATAAAAGAAAAAAAAATTAAAAAAAAAGAGGATTTTAAGATTATTGTAACCGGATGCATGGTTGGAGTCGCATTTCGTGATCCATCAGGGAAATATTTAAAAAGGATACGCGAAATTATGCCTGAAGTAGATGAATTCATGCCAATTGAAGAGGTGGGTTTTGATTTTGAACCGGTGCGGCAAAATCTGGAACATGCTTGGGTCCCGATTTCAAACGGATGTAATAACTTCTGTACATTCTGCATTGTCCCATTTACAAGAGGCCGCGAGATAAGTCGACCTTATGATGATATTATCGATGAATGTTTACATCTCAAGGCAAAAGGTTATAAAAAAGTCACACTCCTGGGACAGAATGTGAATTCTTATGGCGCCGATCTGATCGTAGGAAAAGAAAATATCCAAGTCATGCGCGATATAAATAAAACCTATTTTGAAACCACCCCGGTCCGATATACATCGGACCACCCCTCCTTGAAAAGGCGGGGAGATAATCTCCTCCTTGACAAGGAGGAGTCCCCGAAGGAACGTCAGACGTTCCGAAGGGGGGAGGTGGTTAATCAACTTTCGTCTATCAGAACTAAATTAACTTTTAATGGTCACCCAGTCGAACCAGTCTATGTAAAACATCTGGGCCGACATCGTATCCCGACACTATTTCCCTATTTACTTGAAGATGTAGCTCGCATGGATTTTGAAGAAATAAATTTTTATTCCTCAAACCCGTGGGATTTTTCGGATGAACTTATCGATATGATTGCCAAGTATCCAAATATTACCCGCACGATTCACCTTCCTATTCAATCGGGTGACGATGATGTTTTGAAGCGTATGAACCGCTGGTATACGACTGACGAATATTTAAATATCTTGTATAAACTTAAAAAGAAAATTCCTGATGTAAAAATTTCGACTGACATAATTGTCGGATTCTGCGGCGAAACCGATGAAGAATTTATAAATACAGTTGATATTGCAAAAAGAGTCGGCTATGAAAAAGCGTATATTTCTATGTATTCGCAAAGACCGATGACCGCAGCGACAAAAGTTATGAAGGATGACGTACCTCACGCAACGAAAAAAAAACGCTGGCAGATTTTGGAAGAACTTATTAATAAACCAAAACTGCAAAGAAATCATGAAGCTGAAAGAGCCTTCGTCAATTCTTCTTTAAATTGAGGATCACAGGCAATAAACGGATATTTTTTCGTTGGATTTTCAAGATCAAATACGATTTCTTTTCCCGAAAAATCATACATACCAAATCCTGATTCATCTAAAATAAGTTTTCCCGGTGCAATATCCCAAATACTGCATCCGGCAAGAAGCGCGGCGCCGCCAATATTTTCCGCAACAAGATAAATTTCCGTGCCGGCACATCCATACATACGCACTCCGCGAAAATGGTTTTTAAGTGCTATTATTTTACCAGGGAGGCCTAGTCTGACTTCTTCTGTATATGATAATGACGATACCAAAAAAGTATCCTTTAAATTTTTGTGTTTTGTTTTAAGTCGAGTTTTAACACCATTTTTAATGACATAAGCTCCCTTGTCTTTTTCGGCAATATACCATTTGTTATAAGTTGGAAAGTACATAACTCCAGACTGAAGTGTTTTGTTGTGTAAATAACCGATAAGTACACAAAAATCTTCTACACCGGTTGCGAAGTTACTTGTCCCGTCAAGCGGATCGATCACAAAAGTATGCTCACCTTTGGCGTGTAATTTTTCCTCACCAATAAAACCGATATCTACAACGTCAATCCCCTTCTTTCCCAAATCAGTGATAATCGAATCATGAATGATTTTTTGAGATTCTATGTCTGCTTTTGTGACAATATTCTGATGTGTAGTTTTATTCGTAATCTCAAGTTGTTCTTGTCTGAAATATTTGAGAAGCACCTCTCCTCCCGCAAGCGCGCCTTTTTGTATGACATCAAGCATAATGATATTATACTTCATTATTTTCATCAAAAAATCATACTAGATTTAGTACTAAATTTGGTTTATAATGCAATAATTACTAGTTAAATTACGATATGAACGCAATTACCATTCAGGATTTAAAAACCAGAGGCTCTAAAGCAATACCTACGGAGACAACTTTTCTTATCGTTCACTCTAAGGTAAAATCTGCGATCGTACCTATTGATGAATATAATATGCTCCTTGACGCACTTGAAGAGCTTGAAGATATAAGAGATATTGAAGCTAGAAAAGATGAAAAATCGATTCCTTTTGAAGAAGTGTTCAAATAAATATGAAAATATATGCTCTCGCGAGCAAACCGACAGTTAAAAAAGACATCAAATATTTGCCAAAGGGGATAATAAGTAGATGTAAAACAACGATTTTATCGTTAGCAGAAAATCCCCTTCCTCTGGGTGTAGTAAAGTTGAAAGATTATAAGAATACTTACAGAATCAGGGTCGGAAATTATCGAATTATCTACGAAATCAATAATAAAAAAAGAGTTCTTACGGTTCTTAAAATTGGCCATCGCAAAGATATCTACAGAAAATTTAACTAAAAAAAGTCGTTTCATGTTTCACCGAGTCTGACTCGGTTTTATGTTTTATGTTTCATGAGCTATAATTAACACATGAAACTACTAGTTACCGGAGGCGCGGGATTTATCGGCTCAAACTTCATCCGTTACTGGCTTGAGGAACACGATGAAGATGAGATCATAAACTTTGACAAACTTACTTATGCTGGCAATCTTGAGAATTTAAAAGAAGTTCAGGAAAACCCAAATTATTCCCTTGTCAAAGGAGATATTTGTGATCGGAAGGCGGTTGATGCGGTCATGAAAAACGTCGACACAGTAGTGCATTTTGCAGCCGAAAGTCATGTCGACAGATCTATACAAGATGCTGCTCCATTTATAAAAACTAATATTGAAGGTACTTACATTTTACTCGAATCTGCTTTAAAAAATAATGTCCAAAGATTCCATCATATTTCGACCGATGAAGTCTTTGGTGCACTCGACCTTGACACCGAAGCAAAATTTACCGACAAAACCCCCTACGATCCGCATAGTCCATATTCGGCATCAAAAGCAGCATCCGATCATTTGGTTCGCGCTTATCACGATACTTATGAATTGCCGATAACCATTTCCAATTGTTCGAATAATTTCGGTCCTTTCCAGTTTCCGGAAAAATTGATCTCACTTGCGATAACAAATTTTTTGGAAGGAAAAAAGGTGCCTATTTATGGCGATGGCAAATATGTCCGTGACTGGCTTTATGTTGAAGATCATTGTCGTGCTATAGATTTAATATTACATCGCGGAAAAGTGGGCGAAACCTATCTCGTCGGAGGCCTAACCGAAGACATCTCAAATTTGGAAGTCATCAAAAAGATTGTATCGATAATGAAAAAGGAAGAGAACATGATCGAATATGTAAAAGATAGACCGGGGCACGATAGACGCTATGCCATAAACAGTGGTAAAATTCGTGAAACCTTGGGTTGGGAGCCACAATATGATTTTGATCATGCTCTGGAGCTTACTGTTAACTGGTACAAAGAAAATCCCGAATGGTGGAAAAACGTAAAATCGGGAGAATATAAAGAGTATTATAAAAAACAGTATGCTTAAAATAGCAATCACCGGTCCGGACGGACTCATAGGTTCACGCATTATCGAACTTCTCAAAAACGCATTTCATATTCTTTCCATCTCTCATAATGATTTAGATATAACTGATAAAAATCAAGTCTCTGATAAAATCAATGCACTTGATTTTGATTTTCTTCTCCATCTTGCGGGATATACAAGTGTCGATGGCGCCGAAAAGGAAAAAAATCTTGCTTATAAAATAAATGTCGAGGGCACAAAACACATTTTTGAAGCTGTGGAAAATCGCAATAAAAAAATGATCTATATCTCAACCGACTTTGTTTTTGACGGAAAAAACCCTCCATTTTTCGAAGACAGTGTTCCCAATCCCTTGGGATATTATGGTTTGACAAAATACGAAGGTGAAAAAATTGTAAAAGACAAAGCTATGATTGTAAGGATAAGCTATCCATACGGAAATCCCACTTCCCAAAAACCTGACTTTGTGACCAGACTGAAACAGTTACTTGAAAAAGGGCAAGAGTTAAAAATGATGCAGGATGCCTCGATCACTCCGACATTGATCGATGACATCGCCAAAGCGCTCAAATATTTGATTGCAAACTATAAACCGGAGGTATATCACATTGTCGGATCGCAATCGCTATCCCCTTTTGAGGCAGGAATGTTGATTGCAAAAAAATTCAATATGAATGAAGATTTAATAAAACCGATTTCTTTTGCAAAATACGAAACAGGAAAAGCTCCCCGCCCGCAGTTTTCAGAGATAAAAAGTAAAAAGAATGACTTTCAGGAGATGAGAGGGTTTGTTGTGAAAACCTAGTAGATTGACTTCTAGCCCATAATAAATTATAATTCTTCAAAATTATTTAACTTATGACATTTATAAAGGATGCTTACTCCGCTTTAAGAGAAAAAGCACAGCAACGGGCCGCAAAAATTGCTGAAGAAGATGCACAGAGGCAGAGAGAATTATATGAATATCGTGAGCGTGTTGGAGAGGAAACTCAGCGAGCATATGATCAACTCTTTCAAGACGGACATCTTACATGGAGAGATTTTCCTTTAGGGAGTAATGTATTAGCTGTAAATGATGAGGAAATAATTGATGGTAAAATATCAACTTCTCATTCTCGCTTAAAAGTAGCAAAAAGACTTCATGATAATATTCATGTCTTTTTAGATAATCGTCCTTCAACTTATCCTGAAGTTAACTTATTTGGGCTTCAATGGACTGATGATGAAAGTGGATTAACTGTTGCTCAATGGGTTGCTGAAGGTAACAGGATTGATCGGTATGAATACAATGGTTATCACCGCGAAATGGAATTGCGTCAAAAGAATTCCCCTAACCACTTTTCTTTTGATCCTAATGTCTATGAAGGTCAATATACAATGAAAGCATGCTGGCCAGAAGGACCTACTACTGCAGTCAAATTAACAATAAATGCAAGTGGAATTTATGCTTATGCCCTTAAGGAAAATGTATTGCAAACTACTACATTCGCTTTAGGTATCGACAGCCAGTATGATAGAAGAGTAGGATTGAGCTTTATTTGATGTAGTTAAAATAATTCAAGTCCAAGCTCCCCGCCCACAGTTTTCGGAAATAAAGAGTAAGAAGAATGATTTTTATCAAATGAAAAATTTTCATGAAGGGTTATCACTATTAAGTTAAGTGTAAATCGTCACGTTTTTTGCGTCCGGCTTTAAAGCTTCAACTGTAGCCGCTGTGAGCTCAAGTAATCTGTCCGGTTCAACGCCGTCAATCAGTAAAGCAAACCAGCCGTCAACACCAAAATTGTTGCCATCGGAAAGAATTGTTGTTCCAGGAACAAAATTAAAATTAAGTCCAACAGCAGTATGTATCCCACTTAAATCAACATATGATCCTCCATGCTCATCTAAAACTTGTCTCGCAGTTTTTAAATCAATTGCAGGCGTGCCAACAACTCCATTAAAATATCCGTTTAACAGCAATCTATTAAAGCCACATCCCAACTCGTCATTCTCTACATCGCCATGCATTCCGGCACGATATCCTAAAGCACTGATGTCTAGAGTAGCCCTTCTTACACCCTCGAGTGTTGGTTCCCTTCTTAAAGCCGCGATACCGACAGCTCCTCCAAAAATACTTGGACCATATCTGTGATCTTCTGGCACTTCACCGTTTTTAAATCTATCGTCGCCACAATTTAAAACTGACTGAAATGAAGTGCCGACAAGTATTCCATTATCACCATGTTTTACATTCCAGCCTCTTTCCAGGAAAAAATTTTCGACCGAGCTGTATTCTCCATTTCTCGGAAAATATAAACCATTTCCATTAACTGATCGTTCTTGTATTGATGCCATATTTTAAAAATTGAAGTTCTAAATAATCTGTTCAAACCGTCCGTCCAAGTGAAGATAATAAAGATAGACTCGAACTTCCGGATATTTAGTATTAATTTCTTGCTTTGCCTTTTTTAAATCTTGGGCATGTCTCTCGGGCATGCTTTCCACCCCATATGCCCCGCAATCTTCGTGATGGATGAGGACAATCTGCTTTATCTCATGAAGCTTAACTGAAATCTCGATCTGCTTTAGCACCATGTCGAGGTCTTTGGTACTTCCGGCAAATCCGATCAAATCATAATTTTTTCCTGTAAGATTTTTGTCTGTCCAGTCGCGGATATATTTTTGAAATCTGAAGTCTATACAACACACTACGAGTGCGTCACATTGATGCTCTGACATAACAATGTTTGATGATACTCCATGTTTTATATTTTTTCAATACATACCTGTTGCATATTCTTTCTTACCTTTTTCTAGCAATATTTTGTTCTATGTTTTAAAATACTATGATATTATCATATATAGTATGAAAACTACCATTGATCAACTTTGCAGATCTGCAGTAAGTAAAATCGGGAAGGATATACATTGGCTCAAGTATGCAAAAAAAATACAACATGGTTTTTTGCTTAAAAAATACGAACACGATCGCTTTGAGGTAATACATAAAATATTTGCCAAGCTTAAAAATCTCTATCCGGCAAAAAAAGATCGCGATTTAGCCCATCATTTATCTTTAGAAATCCACGCTTTTTAACCCTCCTCCTTGTATTTTTTGCCTCATTTAAGTATCATTAGAGGTTATGACAATCACCTTTATAGGTCACGGCTATGTTGGTCTGGTGACCGCTTGTGTCTTTGCCGATTTTGGAAATGATGTCTGGGTGATTGGTCGAACTCCTGAAAAAATTGAAAAACTGAAAAATGGTGATCCGCTGATTTATGAGCCCGGACTAGCCGAACTTTTGCAAAAAAATTTGCGCGCAGACAGGCTACATTTTACTCTCGAATATGATAAAGCCATTCCGTCCTCGGAAATAATTTTTGTTGCGGTAGGTACTCCACCAAAGGAAAATGGTGAAGCCGATCTCTCAACTGTTTTTCATGTTGCTGAAAATGTAGGCAAGTATCTTAAAAAAGGTTTTACTGTAGTGTCATGCAAAAGCACGGTACCTGTTGGCTCGAACCTGGAAGTAGAAAAAATTCTGAATCATCTGAAATCTGATCACTCCGAAGTAGCCGTAGCCTCATGCCCGGAGTTTTTGCGTGAAGGCACCGCGATATACGACACTCTAAATCCAGATCGTGTTGTTGTCGGCTCAAACTCACAAAAAGCAGTTGATAAACTTCTTGAGCTTCACAAACCTCTGCCAGGCGAGCGTGTCATCACGGATCTGGCCAGTGCAGAGATAATCAAATATGCATCAAATGCCATGCTTGCAACCAAAATCTCTTTTGCAAACCTCATCTCGCTTTATGCAGAAAAAACCGGAGGAAATATAAATATAATCATGGATGCTGTTGGATTTGACAACCGTATCGGTCTGCGATTTCTGGATGCAGGCATAGGTTACGGTGGTTCGTGCTTCCCTAAAGACGTTATGGCTCTCATAAATACGGGTCAGCAAATTGGCGTCGACACATCGCTTCTTGATGCCGTTGAGGAGATCAATCGGGAGGTGCAAAACAATTTTATTGAAAAGGTGAAAAAAAATGTCATAGGTAAAAATATCGCCTTATGGGGATTGAGTTTCAAACCCAATACCGATGATATACGTTTTGCGCCTTCTTTATATATCATAAAAAATTTGCTGCAGGATGGTTATAAAATCACGGCTTATGACCCGGCAGCAATGGAAAATGTAAAAAAGATACTAAAGGATGAGATCAACTATGCATCAGATCCTTACGAGACAACAAAAGATGCTGATGCACTATGTATACTTACCGAATGGAACGAATTTAAGCAGGCTGATTTACATAAAGTAAAATTAAATTTAAAAACTCCTCTTATTATCGACGGCAGAAATATTTATCAGCCTCATATGTTAAAGCAAATAGGATTTAAGTACATTTCAACCGGGAGAAAAGAGGTTTTATGAATATACTCATCACTGGGGGCGCTGGATTTATAGGTTCACATTTGGTTAAAAAATTTATCGATGATGGAAATGAAGTTTATGTAGTTGACAATCTGCTAACGGGCAACAAAAAAAATATTTCCGATCTGGAACAAGAAAAACTTCATTTTTTTGAGGAAGATATCCGAAATTTTGACTATAAACAGTTACCCAAGATCGACCTGCTTTATCATCTGGCCTCACCCGCCTCACCCACACAATATAAGAAATATGCAATCGAAACACTTATGACCAACTCCTTTGGTACCTTTCGACTCATGGAATTTTGTAAAGAAGGTAATGTAAAAACATTTGTTTTTGCGTCTACATCTGAAGTTTATGGAGATCCACTGGAACACCCGCAAAAGGAAAGCTATTTTGGCAATGTGAATACTCTTGGTCCAAGAGCTTGTTATGATGAAGGAAAAAGATTTGCCGAAACACTAATTTTGGCATATAAAAATAAACACGATCTTGATGTTCGCATTGCCCGGATTTTTAATACCTATGGTCCAAACATGGAAGTCGAAGATGGTCGCGTGATCTCAAACTTCATCATACAGGTTTTGCATAATAATCCGATCACTATTTATGGCGATGGAAAACAGACACGTTCATTTTGCTATGTCTCGGATATGATAAATGGATTAGTGGCTCTTGGTAAAAAAGATGACATATCAGGACAAGTCATAAATCTTGGCAATCCCGACGAAAGGACAGTGCTTGAGATCGCAAATATGATTAAAGATTTGCTCAACTCTAAAGTCGAACTTGTCTATAGAACAACAGATAGTGATGACCCCAAGCAACGTCAACCCGATATAACTAAAGCAATAGAAGTTTTAAACTGGAAACCGGAGGTCGCTCTTGAGGATGGACTTAAAAATACAATTTCATATTTTAAGAAAAAATTACAACCTTTCAGTTAACTATGCGAAAAGCCGTAATCATTATCCCGACCTACAACGAAGCAAAAAATATAAATAACGTCGTCGAAAAAATTTTTCAGGTGCAAAAAAACATTAAGAACTGGGATTTGCATGTACTTGTCGTTGATAGCGACTCGCCAGACAACACGACGGATATTGTTGGCGAACTTGCAAAAAACAATAAAAACCTGCATCTTCTTAAAACAGATAAAAAAGGCCTTGGCAAAGCTTATGTTGAGGGGTTTAATTACATCATTGATACTTTAAAACCTTTTATTATCTTTGAGATGGATGCCGATCTGTCTCATAACCCACAAGATATTCCCTCTTTTTTAAATAAAATTGAAAAAGGTGCTGATTTTGTCATTGGCTCTCGTTATATTAGTGGTGGATCGATACCTGAAGATTGGGGAATTGAACGAAAATTTTTTTCGGTCTTTGGCAACTGGATAATCCGATTTGGTTTTATGAATCTGCGGGTTACCGACTGGACCAATGGATTTCGCGCAATAAAAACCTGGATCATCAAAGAATCTTTGCCGAAACTTGAAAACTACACTGGATATGTTTTTCAAGTGGCGCTGCTCGATAACGCATTAAAAATGGGAGCGCGTGTTTCGGAAATCCCAGTAGTTTTTGTCGACCGTCGCGAAGGAGAGTCTAAAATCAATTCAGGACAGTATACATTTGAGACTCTATTGTATATTTTCCAATACTCTTCTTTTATCAAGTTTGTAATAGTTGGTGTTATCGGTTTTACAATCGACTTTGGCATCTCGTATCTTTTTATTGAAATTGCACATACAGCTGTCTGGCTAAGTACATTGATAAGTACAGAAATGGCAATTATATCTAACTTTTTGCTAAATAATTTCTGGAGTTTTTCACATAAAAAATTAAAACACGGTGAAAACAACTTTTTGTGGAGTTTTTTCAAATTCAATCTGGTCTCATCGGGGTCGATCATAATTCAAACTCTTGGTGTCAGTCTGGCTACAGCTTTTTTTGGTCGGGAGTTTTGGTATATTTATAAAATAGCAATAATCACATTCATAATTATTCCTTACTCTTATATTCTTTATAATAAATTGATTTGGAAAGATAAATAAATTCTATATCTACTCAACAATTTCGACATAATCTCCAGACACCCAACCGACAGAACCGTCATCAAGAGTAATGTAATACCACCCGTTTTCAGTGTCGGTGTATTCATAAGTTTCGCCCGGGTTGACTTTTGTAACGATATCTCCGGAAACCAATGGTTCGGAACGGACATTCAAATACCCAAGATCGTTGTCAAGTATTTCAATTTGATTACTGGTATTTAATGACGCCTCATCAGATGACTCTTCATCAGTCGGACTCACGGTAAGCTTGCTTTCAGCAGTTGCCTCTTTTTGCTTCTGCTTTTCAAGTTCTTCAGGTAATGTTTTATGAAATTGGTCAACAGCCAGTTTAAAAACAGCCTGCGTCTGAAAACCGGTTTCGATTTTTATTTTCTGAATTCTTCGGAAAAATCCGGGTAAATAAACCGAAAGCTCATGATCGCCAGTTGGAATGTCTTTTAACTCAAGCGGCGACACTCCTTTCTCGTCATTGTCAAGATACGCGATAGCACCTGGTGGATCGGTCTCGATTGTTAATGATCCGGTTTGTCCATTGGGCTTGTCCTTCATTTTGACGATAGTGAGAATTTCACCCGCCGAAGTGAGCTGCGAGGTACCAAGTTCGCGACTGATGTAACTTGTAGTGTTCTTGTAGATCGAAACCTTTCCTTCCCAGCCGACGGCCTTAGTATCTTTTCCTTCGGGAATAAGTTTGATCTTGTGCTCACCCACCTTTAAGCCGCTGTTATCAAAAGGTGTCTTCCCCACAGCAACATCGTCGATAAACACACCGGCGTCAGGTGAAGACTCGATTTTTAGACGTCCTGCCGCATTCTGGCGATCCTGGATAAAAAACTTTATGAAAATAAAAGCCAAAAAGGCGACTATCAACACTGTGATCAATATTATTTTTGCTTTCATAAGTAGTTTCATCATTCTAGTGCAGAACAACCACTAATGCAAGCTTGCCCTCTTGTATCAAGCAAATACTATGTTTTGTGGTATCATAAGACCAATGATCAAAGACAAAATTACACAGATTTTAATTGAAGCAGTAAAAAAGACCGGATTGCCAGCTGATGGAATAAATCTCATCCATCCGACAAACTCAAAATTCGGCGACTACACTACAACTGTCGCCATGCAGCTTGGGAAAAAAGAAAAAAAAGACCCTTTTGTCATTGCCGAGAAAATCGCCCAGAACATTGAAATTCAAGATCCGATAGGTTCTATCAAGATAATCCGCCCCGGGTTTATAAATATATTTTTGTCGAATTCAATCTTACTGGAAAATATTCAGGAAATAACCGATGGAAATATCCATTTTCCCGAGTATTATCTTGGTAAAAACAAGAAAATTATGGTCGAGTACTCACACCCCAATACTCATAAATTATTTCATATAGGACATTTGCGAAATATTACAACCGGCGAAGCCATTGCCAAGCTTTTCGAGGCTACAGGGAATAAAGTCATTCGATCAAATTATCAGGGCGACGTTGGACTTCATATAGCAAAAACTCTTTGGGCAACACCAAAACTGATTGAGGAAGTTGGAGAAAAAAATGTTGAAGTGCTTCCAATATCTGAAAAAATTTCACTTCTTGGAAAAGCTTATGTGAAAGGTAATAAGACATATGAAGAAGATGAAGAAATTCAAAAGGAAATTATTGATATAAACAAACAAATTTATAATCAGGATGAGAAAATTTTATCGATCTACAACAAGACCCGTGATTGGAGTCTGGAATATTTCAACGATAAATATGATCGTGTCGGCACCAAGTTTGACAAACTTTACTTCGAATCCGAAATGACGACGCAGGCTTTAAAAATTATCGACGAACTTGTTGAAAAAAAGATACTGAAAAAAAGCCGGGGAGCGATCGTGTTTAAGGGTGATGACTACGGTGTCCATACACGTGTTTTTCTCAATCAACATGGATATCCGACATATGAAGGTAAAGAGCTTCCACTTGCAGAAAAGGAGACAAGCGACTTTGGAAAGCTCGACAAAATTATTCATGTCGTGACCGGTGAGCAAACGAGTTTTTTCCAAACTACCTTCAAAGTTGAAGAACTTCGTGATCCTGTACGTTATAAAGGGATTCAATTTCATTTGATTTATGGATGGGTTCATTTAAAAGGCGGGAAGATGTCATCAAGGAAAGGAAACATTATTGAGGCAGATTGGCTTTTAGATCAATCAAAAAATCAGATAAAAAAAGATTATAACTCAACAGACGATGTTGCCGAAAAATTGGCAGTTGCTGCAGTAAAATATTCATTTCTTAAAAACTCTCTGGAAAAGGATGTATATTTCGATGTGAATGATGCCACGACGTTACAAGGCGATTCTGGACCATACCTTATTTACACTTACGTCCGCTGTAACTCTGTTTTAAAAAAAGATAAAGTTTCTGTGTTGACAGGATTTGAGCCGTCAAAAATGAATGAATTGGAACTTTCATTGATTCGTCATCTATTCAAATTTCCCGAGATCGTGACCGAAGGAGCAAGCAAATTAGCTCCAAATTACATTTGCACTTATCTTTACGATCTTTGTCAAAAATTCAATCTTTTTTATCAAAAAAATCCGATATTGAAAGCAGAAAAGAACATGAAAGATTTTCGACTTTCGCTCACTGCGGCTACAGCACGTGTGATAAAAACAGGTTTAGACCTACTTGGGATACAGGTTGTTGAGAAAATGTAGTTTTTTTAAGCTTCTTAGGGCGTTGGAGTTGGCGTTTCGGTAGCTTCGGCTTCTTCTGATGGTGTTGGTGTTGGTGTTGGTGTTCCGGTCTCATCCGTTGCCTCTTCTTCTTCCGGAGTCGGAGTTACTTCTACTTCCTTGACCATACTTTCGCCATCCTTATCAAAACTACCGACAATGACGACTACATCAGCATCGGTTTCGGTGTCAAGCTTTTCGGCACTTGACTTCACCGAATATTTTGTAGAAAGTTCTTTTTTAAGTTCATCAAGCCACGCTGACGAAACATCATCACCGGCCTGAATCACAGTCTCTTCATAATCGTAATTTTCGGCATTCCCAGTACCGACAACATCAAACTCTGCCGATTTCAACAATGCTTCGGCGCGTCCTGCTTCACCTTCGATACCACTACCATTCAATACTTCAATTTTGTATTGACTGCGCTGTACTTCTTCTTCTGTTGGTGTCGGTTCTTCACTCTCGGAGGTTGTTGGTTCAACTACAGAGGTTTCTGATTCCTGATTTTGTGTAGATCGCCAAAAGAAAAATCCTCCGACTATTAATGCAAGTACAACAATTATTCCGACAATTTTGATATTCATGAAAGATTTGTTAATAATTAGCTGAATTATTATACATAATTTTGTTTCAAATGTGTTGTAAAAATGCAATTACCTTCCCCTGCACCTTTTCCCTCCCATTCCACTTATTTACATCAAGTGAATAGACAACTTGTACTTTCTGACCGGAAGAAAGTGAAGTAAATAAATCGGCCTTGCCCCACGCAACCATTTCTACAGGAAACATCATGCCGTCAGACTTAACAGTGATTTTCAGATGGTTCTGATTTTTTCCCAGAAGTTGAGCGTGGGCCAGACTGGCATCGCTGACGAATGTTGGCTGTGGATTACCAATACCAAATGGTCGTAAAACGTAAAGCTCCTTTGCCAGTTTTATTGAAGCGACATTAAGTGGTATTTTTAAATCGGCCTCAATCACACGTTCTAAATAAGAGTCTTTAATAAGTTTGTCTGCCTTTTTAACTGCAGTTTTCATAAAATTATCAAGTTTTCTACGCTCCATCGTAAACCCCGCCGCCTGCGCGTGGCCGCCATAATTTATAAACATATCCTTCATAGACTCAAAAAACTTGGTGATATGGAAAGAGACAATTGAACGAGCTGAAGCTTTTAATTGTCCGTCTCCTTCTGTCATCACAATCACAGGGCGATAATATGTTTCAAGTATTCGTGACGCAATGAGCCCTATAATACCTTCATGCCATTTTTTGGAATGAAGAATGATGAGTTTTGGCAAACCTTTTTTTTCCATTTTCACAAGTTCTTTAAGAGCTTCCTCAACACTCTGTTTTACCAGATCCTGACGTTCAACATTTTTCTGTCCCACCTTTGACGCTAAAGCATATGCGCGTTTTTCATCGGTTGTGCAAAGTAACCTTAATGCGTCGATTGCATGTTCTAGCCTACCGACCGCATTGATACGTGGAGCAATGATAAACCCGATCTCATATGGAGAAATCGGTCTGCCAGCAATCCCCGCCTCTTTCATGATATGTCGTATTCCATAACGCTTGACTTTTGGAAATGCGGCAAGTCCATGCGCGACAATACTTCGGGAAAAATCAACGAGGGGTACCAGATCTGCCACGGTCCCGATCGAAGCTAAAGCAAGATAATCAGTTTCGAAATTGATGGATAAACGACTTATCTCATCCGTCATCCCGAACTTGTTTCGGGATCCCGTTTTAGATTCTGAATCTAGTTCAGAATGACGAAAATGTTCAAAAACTTCTTTTGCAAAAAAATAAGCCGTTCCCGATCCGGAAAGCACTGGAATATGGAAAATTGCTTCGGCGTCTTTTGGGATTTTCTCAAGCTTTTGATGATGATCGGTGATAATGACCGGAATTCCGAGCTTTTTTGCATAAGCTATCTGTTTGACAGCAGTAATGCCGTGATCCACGCTGATAATGAGTGCCGGATCATACAATTTTTTGACATTATCGATACCGATATTTGAAAAGCCGTATCCTTCTTTCCGGCGGTGCGGAACATAGGGCATGGCTTTGAAACCTAAAAAATGTAAAGTCTCCCAAAGTATTGCTCCGCCGGTTATACCGTCAGCATCATAATCGGTATAAACCACTATTGACTGATCTTTTTCTCTGATCTTCTGAAGAAGCTTCATTACTTTATCGATCTCTTTTTTCTTAAATCCAAAATCCTTTAAAGAATAATCGAAAGGAAATGGCGGCTTTATAAACTCATTAAAATTTTTTATCCCGCGTGATTTCAATATAGCGTCAAGGATTTCTGATGTTTTTACTTCTTTTCCCGTAGTCAAATCTTTTTTAAAAGTTATTTTCATTGTTTATGAAAAACATTCTACCATTTTTAAAAACTTTTATTTTTTTCAAAATTTTTACTATAATATCCTGAAGATTGATAACTTATAATAATTATGCATCAGGAAAGTGTTAGAAATCCCGGCAAAATTAAAGATTTTGTCGATAAACATCTGGCTCGTTTTGGCCTACTAGCTGTTAGTTTTCTTGCTGGTCCAATAGTTGCAGCAGCAACTATCAGTAGAATTGAGATAAATGATCCAACTATGGTTTTTGAAAGATGGATGCCTCCAATATCTGTAGAAACTACTTTCATTTATAACCTTCCAAGAAATCATTTCACAAATCCACGTGGTATAAATGATGAACAAAGATTTAATGGTTTTGACATTACTGGCTGGGGTTTGTTTGCTACAGCCTATAGCGTATGTATGACTGATGGAAAGAGAAAAGAACCATTTCGACAAGTAAAAAGATTTCCGCTGGAATTTTCTAAAGCTCCACCCAATATAGTAAGTATAACCGGAGAAACTTCATGCAGGCGTAGACAAATTAATAATATCCAAGCCAAACCAGAATCTATTCCGCCTACCCCGACTCCTTCAATTCCTTCTTTTCGTTTTCAGGAAGTTTGATTGTTGATGTAGACTGAATTTTTTGTCCAATTGAATTCAAGTGCCTATTTACTTCTGAAGTCTGATTATAAGCATTATTAACGTGTTTGGACAACAATGAAAGGGCGCTATCCGTTTTTTCATAATCTTTTTCCATAGACTTAATGATCGCCAAAATCTCTTTTGCCTGTGATTGTATACGTTGTCCTTCAAAGGATATCAAGATCACTTTCAAATATGCATAGAAACTAAGGGGAGAAACCGGCACTATTTTCTGTTGTGCAGCATAGTCATATAGGCCTACACTGTTAATAATCTCGTAATATACGCTTTCTGATGGTACATACATAAGCGCATAGTCTATTGTCCCTTCTGATGTTAGTATATATTTTTGTGAAATTGACTTCATATGTTTTTTTACATCTGTCATGAATTCCTTTTTGATTTTCTCCTTCTTATCTTTATCATTCTCATTTATCATATTTTTGAAGTTGCTTATAGGAAACTTTGAGTCGATAGGTATAAGCCCTTGTGAAGTTTTGATAATAGCGTCTACAGTCTGACCATTTTTGAAGCTATATTGGAGTTTATAAATATCTGGAGGGAGCGATTGCGAAAGAAGTTCTTTGAGTACTTGTTCGCCGATATTACCTCGGAGTTTTGGAGATTGGAGAAATTCTTGTAGTTCCTGCATGGAGCGACCAATCTCCGAGAATTCACCAATACTTTTCTGCACGCCAGAAATCACTTCCGCGGCTTTATCTAACCGCTTGTTGAACATGTCCATGTTTTGAGTAAGTTTTCGATCGACCTGACGATTGGATTCACTGACATCTTTAAGCCAGCTCATCAACTCTTCGGAGACATTTGATTTTTTTTCTAAGGAATTCAACCAAAAGCGAATAGTTAGAAGTACTGCAACGATAACAACTGTAGTGAAAATATATGGTAAGTAGTTTATCACCCAAACATTATACTATTTCCTATCCACTATGCGCTAACCGCTTAAACAAGTCCACCGCTTTCGGAAAAGACTTTTGGCTTAAGCCAGTTTTCCGTGTTATCGTTTGAAGCAGTATTGGTGGTACTACCGTTGCTTTCATTGTTTGTAGGTTCTTTTTCGACCTCTTCAATTGCTTTAGATTGCTGTTCGCCACGAGCTGGACGAACAGGTTGTTGAGCTTGATATATTGGTTGAGATGGATTCATAAAACTTTGCTGATTTGGTATATTTGGTCGTGACATAAATGGAGATTGGGGGTAAAATTGATCCATCGTTCTAAAAGGCTTTTTGACGGCACCTGCTCTAAGTAAGCCTGCCACCGCTTCAAATGTATCCGCATTTACTGAATATGATGAAAAATTATTAGTGGCTCCGACAATGCCATTATAAAGATTGGTTGCCATGTCTTTGTCAATCTCTACTTTAAGTGAGGAAATTACTTTGTAAACGAGCTCCGAGGTCGAAGAGGCATTTTTCACAACGAAATTGATAATGCCGTAATTGTTGTTAATCAAATGTCGATCAATATTGATCACATTTTTCGACTGAAATACGCTTTGATTTTTCTGATAAATCTCGCCAAGTGAGTTCAGGTTTGGACTGTCAACAGTGATAATAAAATCTATCTTTCCACCAGAATAATTGAATTCAACATTATTGGATTGCAGTTTTGCCTGCCCCGGACGAGGCACAATGATAACTTGAAAACGGCCATTTTCTACGTCAGGTAGGTAATCAATCTTGTCTATCGCACCATCCTTGTATGGAAAAGAAATAACCAGATTATCGCCTCCTGTAAGCAGTTTTGATTGAATTTTGTCGGCGCCCGCCATATCGGATGAAGGTACAGGAGTTGCTGCAATAGCAACGTTTTTACCAAGTTTGGAAAGAGCAAGATAGAGACTTGTTCCTGCGGCAATCGCATCTGGAGTAGTTTTGGAGGGCAATACAATGACACCTGAATCGTTTTTAGTAATCAGTTCTCTGATCTGTTCAAGATCACGATCATAGTTTTGGTTTAATTGAGGATTCATGTCTATTCGAAAATATTATAGGATAAATTTTATCACATCCCCTACCTTTATGTCAAGCTCCGGAGCAAATTGCATACCGCACTCTTGATCCTTTTTTACCTCGTTGACCGACTTTACCCGTACTTTTAATGATACAAGTTTTGACTTGGCTATTTTCTCATTTTTTCTATACTGCTCCACAGGGTCGCCCAGATTTACTCTACCCTTGGTGATACGACAGCCGAAAACTTTTTCATTTTCAATAATAAATGCGGCCAACACCTTGGCTTCAGCCTTTAGATTTTTATCTCGCTCTTCCTTTTCATGCATCAGGTCTGATACTTCGGCAAGTTCCTCAAGCAGTTCATAAATAATCGAATAAGTTTTGATAAGTACTTTTTCCTGTTTGGCAAGCTGTTTGACCTCATTGTCGATAGGAACAGAAAAACCGATGACAATCGATTTTGTAGTTTTGGCAAGAAAAATATCTGACCTGTGGATTGACCCAACGGCACTAAGCACAACTTCGATATTTTCATTTTGTGAAAGAGCCTGCACTATTGCTTCGAGTGATCCGTGTGAATCTGCCTTAATAATGAGTGAAAGTTTTTTTGCTTCTTCTGGTGCTTGCAACATCTCAAGCACTGATTTTGTTTCAGCTGGTTTTGCCTCTGGCATGTCCTCCGGAGCCTTGGCAGGGGTGGGTTTTTCAGAAGTAATGAGTGTTCCGACCTGGGGAAGTTCGTTAAAACCAAGTATCTGAAATGGAGTTGAGGGAATAACCTGTTTAAGTGAACTACCGGTATCGCTGATCATAGCCCGCACCTTGATCTTCTGATCGGAAGCGTAAACCTCATCGCCGACATTCAAGGTACCGTCTTTGATCACGGCACTGACGACAACGCCTCTTTTATCTTTGTTTGTTTCAATAATGTAAGCTTTAACAGATTTATCAAGATCACAAGTCAATCCCTTATCCGAAGAAAGGAGCAAAATCGATTCTAAGAGTTCGGGCACACCTTTGCCAGTTTTTGCAGAAATGAGTAAAACGATAACATCGCCACCATGCTCTTCTGCAAGCACCTCGTGTTTGAGCAGATCTCTTTTAACTCTCTCGGGTTTTGCATCGGGTAGATCAATTTTGTTAATGACGACAATAAGCGGTATTTTCGCAGCCTTGATGTGTGAAATAGATTCGGCAGTTTGCGGCATGACCGAATCTTTGGCGTCTATGACAAGCACTGCGATGTCGGCGACACTGGCGCCTCGGCTTCGCATCTTGGAAAAAGCCTCATGACCTGGAGTATCAATAAAAGTGATGCGGTCATTTTCATAACCTTTTATACCGGTTTTGATCTCATAAGCACCAATCCGTTGGGTGATACCACCATGCTCCTTTGCCGCTACTTGGCTCTTGCGAATATAGTCAAGTAGAGTAGTTTTGCCGTGATCGACGTGTCCGAGAATAGTAACTACAGGCGGGCGTAACATGATAAATTTCTAAATGTAACTAATAATAATATAACTGGTGAAGATTTATTTTTCCTCTTTTTCCTTTTTTTCAGTTTTTAATTTTTCTTTTTCTTCAGGTTTTTCCTGATTTTCCGAAGTTTTTTCTTTGTCTTCTAACTTCGTCTGGCCGGAGGCTAGCTTCGTCGCGTCGACGGCCGAAACCTTCGATTTGGATGAGGTAGTTGGTACTTGAACGATATCGATTTCATAGCCACTAAGTCTTGCCGCCAAATTCACATTAATTCCGCCCTTGCCAATCGCAAGCGGTGCCTGTGATTCTTCGACCGTCACTTTGGCTATTTTGGCTTCCTCATTGATATCGACAGACACGACTTTGGCTGGAGATAATGAGCTTATGATGAATATTTTCGGATTTTCGTTCCATTGGATGATGTCAATTTTTTCAAGTCCGCTAAGTTCTTCTGTCACTGTTTGTACTCGTACGCCTTTTTGACCAACGCATGCGCCGACTGGATCGACGCCACTCTGGCTGCTGAAAACAGCGATTTTGGCACGCTCACCAGGTTCGCGCACCACTTTTCTGATCTCGACAGTACCGTTTGATATTTCGGGAACTTCACGTTTAAAAATTTCGGAGATGAGCTCGGGCGCAGAACGAGAAACTATAATTCTAGAATAACCCAAATTGTTGGTACCGATTTCTTTAAGATAAAATAAATAGCGATTGTTAACAGAGTATGACTCATTTCTCATCTGATCCTCACGAGGTAATATTGCTTCTGTTTTGCCGATATCCACATAGACAACACTGCCTTCCTGTCTAATGACTCGACCTCTGACAGTCGTACCAACCTGATCTTTGTAATGAGAAATAACGGTTTTTTTCTCGGCTTCGCGGATTTTTTGTATGATGACCTGGCGGGCAGTTTGGGCGGCAATTCGACCAAATCCGGGAGGCGTAATGTCTTTTTCTTCTTTGAGAATATGGGTCTCACCCGTGGTCATATTCACCTTGACTTTAATTTTTGCTTCTTCTTCCTCGTCGGCAACCATTTCTGGATGCTCTTTTTTGAAAGCGGCAAGAATAGCTGCTTCCATCGAAGAGATGACATCTTCGACTGTAATACCTCTTTCAGAGGCGACCTGATTTAGTGCCAGTGCAAACTCACTTTTTACTATTACCATACGGTAATTCTAGCAGAAAAGGCTTAAAAAGCAACGCAGGAAACATGGATGTGATATACAAAATACGATATAATAAATACCCTAATGACACTATTCATCTGTTCCAACTGTGGAGAAGGCGCGGCGTCCTGGATGGGCCGCTGTCCAAGCTGTCAGCAGTGGAATACATTTGTTAAACAACGAGAGTTTGGGAAAGATAGGAAAGAGAAGGTAAAAAACTTTGAAGCCAAATCTTTGTCCTCGATAAAAACCCTTGATAACTCACGCCTCAAAACCGGTATTTTTGAGCTTGATCGTATTCTTGGAGGCGGATTTGCGAAGGGAGAAGTAGTTTTGCTTTCAGGTGAGCCTGGGGTAGGTAAGTCTACACTTTTACTCCAATCACTGAAAAACCTAAACACTCTTTATATTTCTGGCGAGGAAGCAGCAGAACAGGTAAAAGATCGCGCAGACAGATTGGGGGTCGACACTGCACGGCTCATATTTTCGGATACGTTGCAGGTTGAGGCGATCATCAAAGGACTAAAGGATCTTCATAAAAAAATTGACATCGTTGCCATAGACTCTATTCAAACCGTCTATAGTGCCCAAAACGCCAGTCCGCCAGGCAGCGTTTCCCAACTTCGCGAAGCGTCATCCCAACTCATCACTGCAGCAAAACAAAATAAGCTCCCGCTTGTCATTGTTGGTCATATCACTAAAGAAGGTGATATTGCCGGCCCCAAAACTCTTGAGCACATGGTCGACGCGGTGTTGCAGTTTGAGGGTGAACGAGTCTCAACTTATCGCATTTTGCGGGCGCTAAAAAACAGGTTTGGGTCAACTGATGAAATTGGTGTTTTTGAGATGAAACAAGGTGGGCTTGTTGAGGTAAATAACCCCATGGTTTTTGTTGAGGATGATCTGGCAGATAATACTCCGGGCAAAGCAATTGCAGGAGTTATGGAGGGAAAAAGACCATTCTTTTTTGAAATTCAGACCCTTGCCACGCCATCTATACTGGCGATGCCAAGAAGAGTTGTGAAAGGAGTTGATTATAATAAGGTATTACTACTTTTAGCTGTAATACAAAAACATCTGCGATTATCGCTTGGAAGCTATGACATCTATCTAAATGTCATTGGTGGAGTAGATATCAAATCAACTGCTGCAGATCTTGGTATCGTCGCCTCGATCATTTCGAGTGTGAAAAATATTCCGCTACCTTCACGCGCTATTTTTTCAGGTGAAGTGGGATTGCTTGGCGAAATAAGAAAGTCTTATGGTTTGGAGAAAATCATGAGCGAAGCCAAGAGACTTAAATTTTCAAAAATATACTCGTCAAAAACGGTAACAAATGTGAAGGAGATGTTTAAAACATTGTTGTAAAGAACGAGCGATTATTCAAGAATATACTCCTCCCTCACTTCTGTCGTCTTCCCGTTCGCTCCAACCACCGTGATTGAGATGGGATTTTTGCCTTCGTTAAGTGGTAATTCATATGTAAATCTTCCATCATCACTTGGAAAAATCTTCTCATCAAATATTGTCACCACTGCATCATGTTCAGTTTT
>MFZZ01000022.1:41072-50788 GCA_001789555.1 Candidatus Roizmanbacteria bacterium RIFCSPHIGHO2_12_FULL_38_13 | reverse complement strand
GGATTATTCAATAAAAATAAAGAACATGTCCCAGTCAAGTTATCTAATTTCTCCTATCTCATCTATAAAACCTTTCGAGTCGAAGATAGTTGATGTATATATTAATACTTATGATGTAGGTAAAAATGAGGTGCAGTTTGAGCTTTATCGAGGTGAAAAGCCGGTTATTAAAAGTAGCTCTTGGAGATTTGAAGTTGTTCCTTTGCCATCACTTGAGATCAAGGTAGGTCTTTTACCAAAAGTTGTGAGCACTGATGAGGACTTCGAACTGCAGATATTTGATCAGTACGAACAACTGGTATTTCGGGAGTCAAATATAAAAATAAAAAACTCAAAGGGCATGATTGATGAAGTTGAAAATATAGCATTGGAAAGACCATATCGTCTGGTGATCCTTAAAAAATATTACCTGCCCCGACAGACTTATCTCAATTTTAAAAAGAATGAGAATAATGCGTCATTTAAAGCGATGCTGCCGGTCGATTTTAGTGGAGACGGTGCTTTGAAATGGAATGATTTTGGAGCTTTGTTCACAGATTTGAGAAGGGTCGGTCTATTGTTGCCATGGTAAAATAAAAAAAACATGAAAACTAAACTCACTAAGATCTATCTTGTCCGTCACGGTGAAACTGACTGGAATGTTCAGAACCTTTTACAAGGCCAAACAGATATTCATCTAAATAAAAAGGGAATAAAACAATCCCAAGAGTTTGCCAAGAAAGTAAAAAAAGTTAAGTTCGACGCCGTATTTTCATCCGATCTTGTTCGCGCCAGGCGGACCGCAGAGATAATCACGCTTGATCGAAAACTAGCAATAGAAACTCGCAAAGTATTGCGCGAAAGATTTTTTGGGAAATACGAAGGTATGCCAAGGCGAGAATTTTACAAACTATTTACTAATTGGGAGAAATTGAGTGAAAAGGAAAAGTTTAGATTTAAATTATCTGAAGATATTGAAAGCGAAGAAGAGGCAGCGATAAGGCTTATCACTTTTCTAAGAGAGGTTGCGGTGGGTTATGCCGGTATGACAATTCTTATCGTAGCTCATGGCGGTTTAATGAAAGCTCTACTTATCCATCTCGGATATGCGACGGCTGAAAAACCTGTCCGCATGAAAAACAATGGCTTTATTTTATTAGAGTCAGACGGAGTGGACTTTTTTATAAAAGAAGTAAATGGCGGAGAAAAAAACGTGTAGGTTATAATATCAAATGTTTTTTCGCTTTAATACGACTAAAACATGAAGTTACAAGTTTTAAGTTACGAGTCAAAAATGGCGCGAGTTAAACTCACCGAACACAAAGCCAAGTCGCTTCTCTACGATTTATTAGGATATTCCTATCATGGAGTTTCTATCGATCGTAAGGGCCTATCGCAATACGCCCATACATTATCAAAAGACAAAAAATATGTGGTCAAGGTAGATCAAGGGATCAAAAAGAGAATGAAGCAGGGATTAGTTAAGTTACGAGTTTCGAGTTACGAGTTACGAGATGCGATTGATGAGCTTGCAAAGAAAGGTTATGACCAGTTTATTATTGAGGAAATGTTGCCACATAACCAGAGTGATGAGAGGTATTTAGCTGTGGAAAGAATTCGAAAGGGTATGCTGATAACATATTCGAAAAAAGGCGGAATCGATGTCGAGGAACATGCTTCAGAAGTAAAACGAGCCGTCATCCCTTATTATCGTCATCCTGAACTTGGTTCAGGATCTAATCGAGATCCCGATATTCATCGGGATGACGTTGAACAAATTGCAAAAGAATTGGGGATAGACATCAATATTTTAAAGCAATTGCGGGAATTTTGCGAAAAATATTTTGTCTCGTTTCTTGAAATCAATCCGCTTGTTGTTCGAAAAGGAAAAGTCTGGCTTCTTGACCTTGCAATCGAGGTCGATAGCACGGCGCATTTTTTTATCCGTGATGGATGGAATGAAAACGACATAGTTACTGAAAAACATAAAACCTACGAAGAGATCGCAGTTGCCGCCCTGAATAAAAAAAGCCAAGCGGCATTCACCCTTACTCTACTTAACCCCAATGGTTCTATCTGGGTTCTTTTGTCGGGCGGCGGAGCCAGTGTGACAATCGCAGATGAGATACACAATCTGGGTTTTGGAAAACAACTTGGTAATTACGGCGAATACTCCGGCAATCCAAATGCCGAGGAGACCTATCTTTATACCTGTAGTCTGCTAGCGCTCTTGTTAAAGAGCAATCAACGTCGTTTAATGTTGATAATTGGTGGGGGAGTTGCCAATTTTACAGATATTAGAATCACCTTCAAAGGCATCATTCAGGCACTTGCAGAATACAAAAATAAATTGAAAAAAAAGAAGATAAAAATATTTGTTAGACGCGGGGGACCGCATGAGTTTGAGGGTCTTACCGCAATAGAGGAGTGGTTGAAAGAAAATAAGATGTACGGGTTGGTGTCAGGCCATGTATTGCCTCTCAATGAGGTAGTAGGTGCAACAATTAAAGAGTTGAGATCCCCGCCTTCGCGAGGATGACAAGTCATTATGTTAAACATAAATAAACTTAGAAAAACAGATCACGCGATCATCTCTATTGGATCCCACATCCCTATCCTCCAGTCGATGTTAGATTTTGAGTATCTGGCCAAATATGATCAGCCTAGCTTGAAGGCTATTATTGCAACCGGTAGAAAATATATTCGCATGTTTTTTGGAAAAAAAGAGGTTTTGATCCCGGTTTACTCATCTGTTTCAGATTTGCCTAGTAATATTAGAAACAAAATAACTCTTTTTATCAACCTTTCCTCTGCTCGCCGTGTCCTCTCCTCAACCTGTGATGTAATTGCCGAGTTTCCCAACCTCATGGGTGGGACAATTTTTGCCGAAAATGTGCCTGAAAAACATGAGTTAGAGCTTTATCACTATTCTCAAAAAAAAAATGTATTTGTTGTTGGGCCATCAAGCGTTGGGCTTTTGATCTCAAACAAGCTCAAACTTGGCGCAATCGCGGGCACACAGGCCAAACAGCTGGTTGAATCACAGGTTTTTACTCCAGGAAGCGTTGCCGTATTTTCGGCTTCGGGCGGGATGACTAATGAGCTTATAAGGCTTACTTCTCAAGCAGGCAAACGCCTGTCGTTTTCACTTTCATTTGGAGGTGATAGATTCCCAATATGCACTCCGGTAGAGGCATTTTTGGCCGCTGAAAAAGACACGGATACGACTCATATTATCTATTTTGGTGAGCTTGGCGGGTATGATGAGTACGAGCTTGCAGATCTTATTAAAAGTAAAAAAGTTACCAAGCCGGTCATTGCTTATATTGCCGGCACGATCTCTGACATGTTTGAGACTCCGCCACAGTTTGGTCATGCCAAAGCCATGGCCAGCCGAGGCGAAGAGACTTCAAAAGCCAAGGCCGAGGCACTGCGTCGGGTTTGTATCAAAGCCACAAATTCATTTACGGAGTTTTTATCTCTTGTAAAAAAAATTCCGGCAAAAATCCATAATATTGCTATAGAGACGAGGCATGCCTCGTCTCTACGAATAATCGAAAACCGACGTCCTTCGCTCTTTATCAACTCTGTTTCCCACGATGTCGGTGGTTCAGTCGAGATCGTGAAACAAGATCTTTTGACAATGGTAAAGAAGCAGTCATATGGCTGGATAGTTGCCTCTATGTTGCTTGGCAAACCGGTGAAGTCAAAAGAACTTGCCGAGTTTTTTGATTTCGTTCTCAAGCTACTCGTTGATCATGGTCCATATGTCTCGGGAGCAGTAAATACGATGATTGCAGCGCGCGCCGGGCGCGACTTGGTCTCATCTCTTGCCAGCGGACTGCTGACGATAGGACCCCGTTTTGGCGGCGCCATAAATCAGGCCGCACAACATTGGCTGGATGGCGTTGGTCGCCAGGTTGAAGCTCATGTTTTCGTCGAAGAGATCGCCAAGGCAAAGAAGCGTATTTCAGGCATTGGGCATAGGAAATATCGCATCGATTATCCTGATCCTCGTGTCAAGGCGATCATGGCTTTTACAGGTAAACTTAAATATAAAAAATACACTAGTTTCGCTCTGGGGGTGGAAAAAGTGACCACTGCTAAAAAAGGCAACCTGATTTTGAACGTAGATGGGGCGATTGCCGCAGTATTACTTGATATTTTATCTGAAAAAGAGCAATGCTCGGATGCTGAACTTAAAGAACTCATCGATATTGAGTTTTTCAACGCCTTATTTGTGTTGTCGCGAAGTGTTGGATTTACTGCTCATTACCTTGATCAGCGGCGACTTGACGAAGGATTGTTCAGGTTGACGCAGGAGGATGTTGTGTATGTTTAAGTTTGAAATCACATCCCGCCTCGATAAGACCCGATCCCGCACCGGTATTTTTCATACTCCGCATCATCAACTTGAAACTCCCGAGTACGCGATCGTTGCGACCGACGCGGAGTTTCGCGCCGTACCAGGAAAGCTGTGGCAGGAGCTCGATTGTAAGTTTCTAATCGTCAATACCTACCACACGTACACAAAAGGTTTGATTACTAAAATCGATCAAGTCCAAGGCTTACATAATTATATGAATTTGAAAGATAAAACCATTGCTACAGACAGTGGTGGATTTCAGATTTTTTCACTGGGTTTTGGCCAAAAGCACAACGTCGGCAAACTGGCAAAAAGTATCGGTAATAAAAAAGATTTGCGGACAGATGACGCCAGTCCTCTTGAAATTAGTGATGAAGAAGTTTCGTTCGTATATGATGGGAAGACTGTCAAGTTTGGTCCCGAGAAATCTATCGATCTCCAGCATCGGCTGGGTGCAGACATAATTTTTGCGTTTGACGAATGTACATCGCCCATAAATAGCAAGGAATATACACGAAGATCAATGGAAAGGACACATGAATGGTTGGACCGTTGCATTGGGGCACACGAAAATCACAGAGATAAGCAAGCACTGTTTGGGATCATTCAAGGAGGAGAATATCAGGATCTACGAGAAGAATCAGCCAGAATAGTTGGTTCAAAAGATGTGCAGGGCTTTGGTATCGGTGGGAGCTTCGGGACGTTCAAAGAGAATTTGTCAACAGTCGTTGCCTGGGTTACTTCAAAGTTACCAGAAGAAAAACCAAGGCACCTACTGGGTGTTGGGCAGGTTCGAGACGTTTTTGAAGCTGTCCAGCATGGCGTTGATTTGTTTGATTGTGTTATTCCTACACGTGAGGCTCGTCACGGCATGGTTTATACCAAGAATGGGAGATTACCGCTTCGCAAAATGAAGCATTTGACTGAAGTTATTGAAAAAGAATGTGGTTGTCTCTCTTGCAGGGAAAGAGTAAAATTTAGCCAAATTTGGCAGATGTTTGTAGAGAAAGACCCACGCGGTCCGATGTACGCCACGGTTCATAATATCCAGTTTTTTACTGATCTGATGAAAAATATACGTTTGGCAATTGCAAAAAATAAATTATTGGATCTCAAAGATCGCTATTACAAATTCTATTAAAGGTATGGCAAATATTGAGGTTCCAGGAAAATCTTCTCCAGTAGATAATTTGTCTACAAGGGGTCAAGAAGCTTACAGAAATTTAAAAATATACCGTGCTGTCACAACTACATTAGGGACAGCGGCAATCGCGGTTGGGTCATATCTTTACGGAAATCAGGTTGTAGCCGATCATAACGAATTTGTTGATTTTATTCCCCATTTAGGACAGATAGGATTACTTGGGGTTGGTGTGTTGTCGTTGGCTTTGAGTAGAATTTATAAAGGAGCAGCAAAATCTCTTTTGCGAAGCGCTAACAGCTAATATTATTACTGTTTGTTTAATAATGCTATTCGTTCCTCCAATTTTTCTCCTGCTTTTGTCAGATAACTACCAACACACAATAAATCTGGACGATATTCTTTGGAATTTATTATTGGTAATGTGTTTTCGTTTACTCCTCCATCGATCATGATTTCCCCTCTATAGTCATTTTTACTAAGCTGTTCTATTTTCATGAGCATGTTTGGCAAGAAAGGCGATCCCTGAAAGCCGGGATTGACGGTCATGATCTGGATTGAGGGTATTTTCGTTAGATTGTATTCAAGGGCTAAATCATCAATTTGAACTTCAGGGAAGACATCAAGACCTATAGAAAATTCATGTAGGTCTATCATTGCCTCGATATCTGGGTGAAGGCTAGCATTGATAAGTATAGTTTTAATATTAAGACCAATTTGGTTAAGTTTAATAATTTTTTGTAGCTCCGCAGCGTAATCACTTACCATAAGATGAAAATCAAAACTCACTTTACTTGAAATATCCACCTTTTTATCTAAAATAAGGGACTCGATTTCTTCAATGTGAGTTGTGACATTCGAAACCAGTTTGCCATCGGCGATATCAAGCTGAATTCGATCAAAGTATTTTTGAAAAACATTCATTTGCTCGATAAATTCTTCCACTGTAGTTGTAAGTAGAGTTGGGATTATTTGCATATGTTAATTATAATACCCTTATGAAAAAACAGGAGGTAATCAAGCTTCTTTCGGAGTTTATTGAGATAGAGTCAGTGTCTTCAGATTCATTACGCAAAAAAGAGATGAAAAAGGCAGTCGGTTTTTTGAAAGGTCTTCTCACCGAAATAGGTTGTGAAGTCAAAATTCTGGACGGAGATGCCGGACCTGGGCTAGTTATGGGTATTATAAAAGTTCCTGATGCTAAAAAAACCATCGGCATCTACGGTCATTATGATGTTCAGCATGAAGATCCGGTTAAGGACTGGATATCCGTGCCGTATAGATTGACACGGCGATCAGGTAAGCTGTTTGGCCGAGGTGTAGCCGATAATAAAGGACATGTTATTCAAAATATCGTTGCGGTTTCCGAACTTAAAAAACAAGGAAAACTTTATCATAATATCGTGTTTCTCATTGAAGGTGAAGAGGAGATCGGGAGTGAGCGATTTGAATCGTTATTGAAAAAAAATAGTCGTCTCTTAAGGCAAATTGATGTTTTCTTTGTTACCGATGTCAACATGCACGCCAAAAATGTCCCGCTACTTTATTACGCTCTTCGTGGTTTAGTATATTTTGAAATCGATGTAAGTATTGGTCCTCGTGATCTCCACTCCGGAGTCTACGGTAATAGTGTATATAATCCGGCACAGCTACTTCATGAGCTTTTTTTCCGAATGAAAGATAATAAGACCGGGAAAATATTGATACCTGGTTTTTATGACAATGTGAGGAAAATAAATGATGATGAGCTGAAACTTTTGGGAAAAGCTGCAGTAAGTGATAAGCAGATCAAAAAGGAAACAGGAGCTAACATTCTTTTTCAAGGGAAGTATCCGCCATATCTTTCACCAAAAATCCTGCCGTCAATGGACATAAACGGAGTAATTTCAGGTCATACTGGTGAGGGACCCAAGACTATCATCCCACATCGGGCGACAGCAAAATTCTCTTTCCGGCTGGTTGAGCATCAAAATCCAAAGGATATCGCTCAAAAAGTAAAAAAATTCATTCATCAGCAGATCCCAAAGGATATAACATGTAGGTTACATCAACTTGCGAGCGATTCTCCATTTTATACAGCAATTGACAATGAATACATAAACAAAACCGGCAAATTGCTTTCGGAACATTTTGGGAATAAAACACTTTATGACCGCGCCGGCGGATCTGTTCCGGCGGCAGAGATATTACAAAGAAACTATGGCACACCGATCATACTTACTGGTTTTACTCTCCCAGACGACAACATTCACGCTCCGAATGAAAATTTTGATGAGGAAATGTTTTGGTCGGGCATCGAAGCTTTGAAAAAAGTTTATAATAGTTTGTAGCTTATTAGCTAGTTAGCTTTTTAGGATAAATACATTATCTTAAAGAATTTCTAAGAAGCTAATAAGCTAAAAAGCTTCCTACACCTTCCCTTTCTTCGGATTTATAGCCCGTATTTCTTTTGATTTCATCTTTCCGTTTTTATCTGTCTCATAGACATAGACTTCGCCAGTGCCGATTGCAAGTTTGGCGATCTGTTCATTTGGTACATTTTCAATATATTTCACAAGAGCGCGTAGACTGTTGCCGCTTGTAGAAATGATAACATTTTTGTTTGCATTCAGGTCGGACAGGATGGTATTTAGATAATACGGTATCAATCGTTCGTAAACATCTTTCAGTGTCTCGCCGTTGGGTATCGGTTCGTCCCAGCCTCGTCTCCACTTCATAAACTGCTTTTCGCCGTATTGTTTTTTGACCTCCCATTTATTTTTGCCCGCCAAGTCGCCGTAGTTTCGTTCGCGAAGGTGCCAGTCGACTATGGTGGGAATATCTTTTATCTTTAACTCTTTTTTAATCTCGTCAAGAGTTTGAATAGTGCGTTTTAGATCGGCAGTATATGCTTTGTCGATTTTAACATCTTTAATTTCTTGAGCAGCGTTGCGTGCTTCTTCATAACCTTCGGACGCTAGCTCCGGATCTTTCCACCCTGTCCACCAGCCCTTTTTGTTCCACGTGGAAATACCGTGACGAACTAGTATGAGTTTTGACATAATGTTATTATACTATCTCAATAAGTCATCTATGCTTAAATTTTTTACAAAAGACGACATTCAAAAAATCAGGAATGGATATTATACTGATGTGTATCTAAATAGGACCAAAAATATTCTCCAAAAAGAAAATAATCAGGCAGTTGTCACGATGCAGGTTTTTCAAAAAAATATCGACAGTATATTTTGCGGTTTGAATGAGGTTAAAGAGCTGCTTAAAAACTGCAGCGGTTTTTTTCGTAATTCAAAATGGATTGATAAATCAGATACCTTATCGCTTCGATCGGTGAGAGAAGGAGCAACAATTATGTCAGAGGAGCCGATTATACATATTACCGGACCATATATCTACTTTGCTCATCTCGAAACGGTTTTCCTCGGTATTTTATCTCGACGAACGCTTATTGCAACCAATGTTAATAGAGTGGTGAAAGCGGCAGGGAAAAAGGAAGTAATATTTTTTGCAGCGCGCTCCGACTATTTCAAAAATCAAACAGGTGACGGCTATGCGGCATACATTGGCGGTGTTAAAAAAGTCTGTACTCAAGCGCATATTCAATGGTGGGACGGGCTGGCAGTCGGAACTATTCCTCATTCGCTTATAGCAGTTTATGGAGGAGACACAGTTAAAGCCGCAAGACTGTTTAGTAAAAATTATCCACAGATTCCGCTTATCTGCCTGGTTGATTTTAATAATGATTGCGTCACCACTTCACTTGAAGTTGCTCGTGTTTTAGGGAAAAAGTTATTTGGCGTTCGCCTTGACAGTGCGGAAACCGTAATCGATAAGACATTTTCCAATGAGAACAAAGCTCCGACAGGCGTGAATGTCGAGCTTGTTAAAAGGGTCAGGCGAGCTCTTGATGAAAACGGATTTTCTTATGTCAAAATCATTGCTTCAGGCGGATTTACTGCTCACAAAATTAGGCTTTTTGAAAAATACAAAGCCCCGGTTAATATTTATGGCGTGGGATCATCGCTCTTGAAAGGAAGTAATGATTTTACTACAGACATTGTCAAAGTAGGCAACCGTCATATTGCTAAGGAAGGGCGAAAGTACAGGGAAATTAAACCTTAAACAAACGTTACACGTTACGGAGTCGGCGTCGGCGTAGGCGTGCGAGTCGGCGTCGGCGTCGCTGTTGGCGTTGCGGTTATGCTAGGCGTTGGTGTGGATGTCGGGCAGTTC
>MFZZ01000022.1:38359-41047 GCA_001789555.1 Candidatus Roizmanbacteria bacterium RIFCSPHIGHO2_12_FULL_38_13 | reverse complement strand
AGTGACTGGTGCCGCCGTAGGCATCTTCGGCGCGAACACGACAGGTGATCGGTGCCGCATCAACCGGAGTAACTGCATTGTAACATGGAAAGTCAAGATAATGATTTGTTGAGGTAATATTACAATACCAAAATGCAGGTGTTGGAGTTGTGGTTGTGAGGGCGAAATTACCATTACTTGTGCATTGTAAGAAATATTTTGAAAAGGCTGACTTACAAGTAGTATCTTCATTATTGACCAAATCCCAGATCCAAGAGCGACATTCATTTGACTGAAGATATTTGATCTCACAAGCGCTGATATTACTAGTTGTGTATGCCGAGCAGGTAGTCGATCCATATATCCAGTCGGTCGAATTTGAGGCACCACCATCTTCGGTTTCGGCACGGACGCGACAGAAAACAGATTGTCCGGCTGCCGGTGTAGGTGCACTTCCACAAGGTAGAGCAACCGTGCTGTCGGTTGTTGTTTCGTTACAGTACCAAGTTGCGGCATCAGTAGAGTTGAAACTGTTGCTTTTACACTGGACAAAATAACGGGTAAATGTATCGGCACAGACATTGTCTT
This sequence comes from Candidatus Roizmanbacteria bacterium RIFCSPHIGHO2_12_FULL_38_13, assembly GCA_001789555.1. Classification (GTDB taxonomy): domain Bacteria; phylum Patescibacteriota; class Microgenomatia; order UBA1406; family GWC2-37-13; genus CAYNLS01. Next base: position 40,480 of record MFZZ01000022.1, on the reverse strand, counting down.
TGTTGGTCATTGCTTCCCAACTCCATGAAGTACAGTTGTTTGCCTGAATAAAGCTACTTTTGCAAAGACCCTTTGTAGCCGCGTTAAGAGGAGCTGTTGTTACCTCGGAAGTGGCGGTTACGGTTGTTTCGTCATCGATTGGTGTTGTCGTTGCTATGACGTCCTCATCTGTATAAATACAACGGACATAATCCTGTGTCGTACATAATGTTCCCAGATTGTCTTGTATTTCAGTACAGTCGGTTGACTGACAGATTGAAACAGGAGTCGGAGTTACTGAACCCGTTGGTACTCCTGTTGTTGCTGGAGTTACTGACGCAGAAGCTGACGCTGTTTTTGTCGGAGTCGGGACAACTGATGTCGTACCTGTTGGACTAGTTGCCGTATCAGGCACCGCCACCCCTTCACCTTCTGGCGCGTTTGTAGTAAATGTCCAATATTGACCATCATTGTTATATACTATTTCTCCGACTCTGATCTGGAAATAGTACGTAGTGTTTGGCTCAAGTGAGGAAAGATCAATATTATGTTGTGTCGATGGCGATCCAGAAACTGGTATTGTTTTAAAACCTGATGGGTCAGGTGCCGTACCATACTCGATCGCTGTTACCGATTCGCCCTCGGTACTGAAACCGATACTAGCCGTGTCCGGGGTACTTTTTTGTACCTGGACATTTTGTGGAGCCTCGTTACTTGCTGAAGCACCGGGACTTTGAAGTACGAAAACATATACAACAATACCCACGATCGTGAGAACTGCAATACCCACAGCAATACCAATATATACAAGTTGTTTTCTAGAAAGATTGTTTTTTAACAGCGTGGCCGTTTTCATATTGCATTAAAGATTAGTTGACATGGATCTATAACGATAGAACAAAAATACAGTTAATAACAATACTAATCCTAAGACAAGATACATAGGTGATATAGAAAATTTACCTGTGCTTGCACCAAGTATTCCACCCTCCTCAACGGTGATTCTACCCGTATGGGCAATTGTTGACGGACAGCTTATTATGTTTGATAAAGATCTATCTGCGGCAATTATGGTGGAAGTTTGTTTTTTATATGGCGCACACTCAAAACCGATATCGGTCGCGCCTTCACGGAGAGTTTGGAATTTTATTGTCGCAACGGTTCCAAGCAAGGGCGTGCTTGAGCTTGGATTATTTTGGATGCCATAAATATAAAGTGAGCCTGGTGTGACTATTTTGGCATCAATGGATTGGAATAGCGAACCGTTTTCAACCTCATTTGGCAAAGGTACAACAATGTTTGGATCGTATTTTATCCAGATATCGGTTGAAGCAACGGCCTGATTATTGGTAAAAATATTTACTGCAACTTCCACTTTTTGGCCTGTTGTTGTGGTCTGTTGGATAGGGTCAAATGACAATGATGCCGGACTTGTTGCGTGCACAACGGGAGTAATAAACAGCAACAATAGAAGTAAGATATTAAAGGTTAACTTCATAGTTATTTATTTTATTACATTCCTTTCTCAATTTCTAGCAGGCGGTTGTATTTGGCCAATCGCTCGCTTCGAGACATCGAACCTGTTTTTATAAAATCGGCGCCAGTTCCATATGCCAAATCAGCTATGAATGTATCTTCGGTCTCTCCAGAACGGTGGGAAATGACGAATTTCCAACCAGCTTCAACCGAAATTTGAATCGCCTCAATGGTCTCTTTTACAGTGCCGATCTGATTTAGTTTTACCAGAACAGCATTGGCGGCTTTTTTTTCAATTGCTTTTTTTATCCTTTGCGGATTAGTCACCAAGAGGTCGTCACCTACAACCTGAAAATGAAATTTTTCCGCCATCTGTGTAAAGCCTATGAAGGCTTCCCAGTCATCTTCGGCAAAAGCATCTTCGAAAAATTGTATATTGTACTTCTGTCCGATTCGCAAGTAGAGCTCCGTCATCTCACTTGCAGTTTTAGTCTCGTTTGTCTTTTTTAAAATGTATTTGCCGTCCTGGCCTGCCTGACGGCGAGGCAGGAAAAATTCGCTTGCTGCACAGTCAACTCCAAAAACATAGTCTTTAATACGCTCGTAGCCGATCTCTTTTGCAGAACTTTCAAGAAGTTCAAAAACCTCTTCGTTTGATGAAAGAGC